>DKIP01000010.1 GCA_002454335.1 Cytophagaceae bacterium UBA6715
GGAATTATTTATTTTTCGCGAATGAAACTTGAAGTTTCGAATAGGACTTATAGGTTAAATCCGCACGTTCAGCTTTCTTTCCTTTGATACTTTTTTTTACGTTCAAATCCATTTTGGCTTGATTTCCCACCGAAATACGAGCGATATTCGTTTCCCAATTGCTCGCTAATAATTCTGACGAATCAAATGCCGCTGCCGCCAATTCATTCGATTGACCTGACAAAGTCAAACTGTGAAAATCACGCAAAATAACATCCAAAGAAGGGACATCAAATCCTTTGATTTCCGTCCGACCATTTCCACCTAAATCAACTTTATTCAATAAGGGTGTTTCAATCGTAATCGTCATTCCATTGGGAATATCATTCAATGACAATGTTCGATTACCCACAGATGTCAGTCGACCGAAGTCGGCAGTTGCTTCTGCCGACTGGTACGAAATTTTATATTCTTTTCCTTTTACGATATTGATTGATGCAGAACCACAATGCTTTAATTCAATTGCACTGAATGGGTCAAGCGTTTTAGAGATTGAAAAATTAGATGGAGCCGCTGGAGCGACAGGGGCTTCAGGACTTGCATCAAAAGACTCCTCGTCTGAAAAATTCGAATCGTCAGATTGCTTTGGATTTCGATTCAGACAAATCAAACCTTTTTCCATGGAAAAAGTCCATTTAGATCCTACAAAAAGATCGCCATTGTCTTCATTGAAATACCCTCCATCCAATACATTCTCCATAAAATAGCCAAACTCACGCGTCATACTAAATGTTACTCCGTATGGAATCAAGATTTTTACACGCATGCGTTGGTTACGGAATTTTAGATTTTTGAGTCCAAAATGACTATCTAAAATCAATTGATTTTCTTTCAGGGTGTAATGATATTGAACAGCTTTGGCATTTTGTTCTGCTTCAACACGCGTCCGACCATTGGACTTCGCAAATTGAATAATCTGAATTGTCTTCCCATCATAGCCCTCAAGCGTAATTTGTGCCCGCGAGAAACCTCCACGGTTAAAATCATGCTCTTCATCTTCATCAAGTAATTCGTCCGTAATCATATTGTTACCCAACAATTTCTCCCACATGGTTTCATTTGACTCACGATTCACATCAAAGACATAGGATGAATCCACCGTAATCTCCTTCATTTGACTTACAGAAGCGGTCCGTTGGAAATTTCGTCCTACAAAACTAAAGGCAGCAAACAAGCCGACCCACCCTACAATCGCCATGGTCGTAGAAATGTACTTGTATGTTGAGTTTGTTAATTTACGATTCAATAATAAAGACAATCCACCGATTCCAATTCCAACTATCATCGGAATAACAGCCGCATAAGCTGCCCAAATAGACCAAGCCGGTAGATCTTGAGCCAACAAATAAATCGGAATCACTTCGCCAAATGCTAGGCCAATTTGACCATGATCAAATCCAGAAACACCCGCTGTTGTTAATACAACTAAACATGTCGCAAATGCGATAGCAATAATTAACAGCACCACACCCACCAGATATTGCACAAACCATTTTACCCCCATTAGAATCGGCTTCATGGCAGTAAATATGGTCGCTAACGTCCGGAATGGGAATAGCAATAAACGTGTCAAAGGCTTTTCTTCCGCAGAATCTGGCTGAAAAGTTTCCTTAATGTTCTTTTCAATATTCTCCAACGTAATGGGTTCACCTGTCATAGCCATTTTGTCTGTAACAGATTTCGCCTCAGGAGTAATCGCCATAATAATGATGTAGGCAGCAGCACCCGTACCAAAAAAGAATAAAGAAATAACAGCTAAAACACGCAACAAGCCTACATCCCAACCCGTATACGCGGATATTCCGGCCATTACACCACCAACTACTTTGTTCTCGGGATCACGATAAAACTTACGATAAGACTTATCTGTTTCGACCGTTACCTCACCTGGGATAGCAATCCAGCAAGCTACATACAACCAGAAAACAAGGTTTGCCGCATGTAAGAGTGGAAAAAGTCCAAAGAAGGCAACAATTAAAATCAATCGAACCCAGATCGGATCTATCTCAAAATAATTCGCAGCGCCTGACGCCACACCACCTAGTTTCTTATTGGTCAAATCACGACGGAATACCTTTTTTGTTCCTGCATCATGTTTTGTCTCAGATTGATGTTTTTCTGTCTTCCCATCCTCAGCTTCCACTTCTTGAAAATCTGCCACCGTTCCCAAAGATGCAATTAAGGCATCCACATGATGTTGCGAAATGGCTTCGGTTTTTTCAGTCTCACGGATGTTCCAAAATTTCTCAGCAATACGAGCTTCGATATCTTCAACAATTTCCTTCGAGCCTTCAAAATTTTGAAAGTAAGCATGGATGGATTTTAAATACGCATCCAAGGTTGCAAATGCATCTTCCTCGATGTGGAAAACGATGCCAGCGATATTAATTGATAAGGTCTTTTTCATAAATGTATAATTATGCCTGAGTTTGGGGATGAACAATTTGAGAAACTGAGCCTTGTAAGTCGTCCCAGGTTCCATGTAATTCCGCTAAAAAGGTTTCTCCTTTTTCGGTTAATACATAATATTTTCTCGGAGGACCTGATGCCGACTCGACCCATTTGTAATCGAGAAATCCGGCATTTTTTAAACGGGTCAATAAAGGATACAAAGTTCCTTCGACAACCATGATTTTCGCTGAAGTTAATTCCGTCAACATGGTAGAGGCATAGACCTCACCCCTAGAAATAATCTGCAGAATGCAGAATTCCAAAATCCCTTTCCGCATCTGCACCTTGGCATTTTCAATATCCATCGGTTTGTATTTGTTTATTTGATAGGACAAATGTATAAAAGGTACTATGTAATACAAAGTACCTTAGAAAAAATATTTTTGATTTATGGATAAACGGTGAGTAATTTGTGAGGAATGGCATAAATGCCTTTATTCCTATGAGAATCCTAACGAAAGAAGTAGCCTTACCACTTGCGTTCTACAACCGAGATACCTGGTTGAAGGTTGCCTTCTTTGCCGTATGTGTCTTTATGGCCGGTTTTTCGCTTTATTTCACGGATGGATTGGTCAATAAATTAGAGGAACGAGAGAAGCAACAAATCGAATTATACGCGGAGACGATTCGTTATGTCATGACGAGTGATGAAACCGCTGACATCAACTTTTTCTTTGAACGAATCAAAAAAATCAACGAAAATAATACCATTCCGGTGATTTGGAAGGATGGTAGTGGGCATTTGAACTCGATCAACATTGCAATGCCGGAGTCGATTGACATTGAACAAAAACAAGTATTACTACAAGCTAAACTCCAAGAAATTCTAGCCGAGAACAACAAACCCATTGAGATGGACATGGGTTTTCAAAAAGAATATATCTATTACGGGAATTCAAAATTATTGAAATTATTACGCTACTATCCCCTATCTCAATTACTTGTTGTATTGATTGTGGGTTTCTTAGGTTATATTTTCTTCTCGTATTCGCGGCGCGCTGAACAGAATCGGGTTTGGGTTGGTTTGGCAAAAGAAACAGCCCACCAACTCGGGACGCCACTTTCTTCCTTAACCGCCTGGGTTGAAATCCTTCGAAATGAACCGAGTATCAACCCGGAGATTGTAGTCGAATTAGGTAAAGACATTCAACGTTTGGAAACAATTACGACGCGTTTCTCTAATATTGGATCTACACCAATTCTTAAAGAAGAAGATTTAGAGGAATTAATTTCCAGCTTTATCAATTATTTAAAAATTCGAATTTCAACGAAAATATACATAGAAATTAAATCATCTTTGGTGCCAGGCCAATTGGCAAATGTAAATAAATATCTATTTGAGTGGGTAATTGAAAATATATGTAAAAATGCTGTGGATGCCATGAGTGGAACGGGTGACATGCTCATTTATCTTCATGAGGGGAAAAACAACCAACTTTATATAGACATTTCTGATACAGGCAAAGGGATTTTACCAGCAAATATGTCTAAAATATTTAATCCAGGTTATAGCACAAAAAAACGTGGATGGGGATTAGGGCTTACTTTGGCTAAACGCATTGTGGAAAACTACCATGAAGGAAAATTAACCCTTAAATCCACTGAGATAAATAAAGGGAGTACATTCCGTATTTCACTACCCAAACCACCGAACAAAGACGCATGAACACGACCAACCTGGTCTTCGGATCTGCATTAATCATTATTGGACTTGGCTATCTATTAAAAAGCCTAAAATTCATTGAACCCCAAGATGCGAAATCCATTTCAAAATTTTTAATGCACACAACTTTCCCAGCATTAGTTTTCACAACCATGCTGAAAGTTAAACTCTCCGCAGCCTTAGGTTGGCTTCCGCTGATCGCCATGCTATTTGGCTTTTTTTCTTCATTTGTAGGATTTACCTTTTTTAAAAAAGAACCACCAAGCCATCGAGGCATTTTGACCATGGGATCTGCCGGTTGGAACCTCGGTTTGTTTGCCTACCCACTTATCGAGGGAATTTGGGGCTGGGAAGGATTGACTTATGCCATCATGTTTGACTTGGGAAATTCGGTCATCAACTTCATGGTGAATTACGGCATGGGCACCTATTTAGCCGGGAATCATGGCACCAAAAACCCCTACAAGCATGTGTTTAAAAAGATATTTACGCTCCCTCCGTTTCAAGCAATGCTGATCGGATTAGCATTCAATATTTTCAAAATACCTGTTCTACCGCTTGCGTCTGATATCATTGACACCATCGCCAAAGGCAATAAACCCATGGTTTTATTACTGATGGGGATCTATTTTAGTATTCGTTTACCTAAAGTAGCTTTTACCAAAGTCTTTCATGTATTAGGACTTCGCTACGCACTTGGTCTCGGCATTGGGTTTTTACTGTATTACACCGTTCCATTCGAGTTTCAATATCGCAACATGTTGCTCATCTGTCTAATTCTACCAGCAGGTATGACGCTAATTACTTATTCAGATGAATTAAATTTCGACACGGGAATCGCGGCTGCCATCGTTAATTTCTCGATGCTCATTAGCTTTATCATTATGTGGTCATTGGTGGCTATTTTCAGCATGGCGCCCCATTAAACCAAATAAAATTGGTATTTTTGCCTAAACAATTTGCCAAGCATCAACGTTAGGACTAGGCAAATCAATCAATGCTATGGTCGTTCCCTACAAAAATCAAAACAAAGGTAAAAAAGAACAAGTCGCAGACATGTTCAATTCCATTTCTCACAAATATGACTTTCTAAACCATTTATTAAGTGGAGGAATCGATATAATTTGGAGACGGAAAGCGATCAAATTACTTAAGAACAAAGGCATCAAAAAAGTATTGGATATCGCCACAGGTACTGGTGACTTCGCAATTGAGGCCTTAAAAATCAACCCTGAAAAAGTAGTAGGAGTCGACATTTCAGAAGGCATGCTAGCTTTTGGAAAAGAGAAAATTAAGAAAATGGGCTTGGAAGATAAGATCACCTTACAATTAGGCGATTCAGAAAAACTTCCATTTTCCGACAATAGTTTTGATGCAATCACCGTTAGTTTTGGTGTACGCAATTATGAAACCTTGGAAAAAGGCCTAAAAGATATGTTTCGGGTTTTAAAACCTGGAGGTTATTGTTTGATTTTGGAATTTTCGAATCCAAGACATTTCCCAATGAAGCAACTTTATAAATTCTATTCAACCTATTGTTTACCGCTCTTAGGTAAACTTATTTCCAAAGATCCAGCAGCTTATACCTATTTACCAGAATCTGTGGAAGCTTTTCCTGATGGCCCTGATTTCATCAAAATTTATGAGTCTTGTGGATTTTCAAGTACCCAATGGATTCCCATGACAGGAGGAATCTGTTCCATTTATTTAGGACAGAAAGCAAAATAATCGTGCGAATTTTTCGAAATATAGGGGCCCTTTGCTTGTTATTACTAAGCTTTCAATCATGGGGGCAGCATACAAAGTACACGCGTATATTTCATGAATATTACGACGAGAAACCCATTCACTTTGGCTTCTTGTTTGGATTTGCTTCATCGAATTATTTCATGCAGGCAGACCAAACGATTTTAGGGACAATCGATTCCGTTCGTTCCCCTCGTAATTTTGGATTTCAAATTGGAGGACTAGTAAATTATGCCTTCGACAAACATTGGGAATTAAAGTCGGGCATAAATATCGCCCTTTACGAACGGGAAATCCAATTTAAAAGTGAAGCTAACAACCCATTATGGCGAGAATCTACCTGGTTAGAAGTGCCTGTATTATTGAAATTACGCTCACTAAGGAGGAAAAATCATCGTATGTATGTTATGGGAGGAGTTAAACTGGGAATTGAAGCGAACGTCAAGAAAAAAAGTACCGCATTAAGTGCAAACACGGCAGATCTTTCCTTAGAATACGGATTTGGCCTCGAACAGTATTTTCAATTTTTCAAATTTACCCCTGAAATCCGATTTTCACACGGACTACTCAATTTGTATGTACCACCATCTATTGTGGGCCCCTACAGTAAATTAAATGACATACGATCACATACAGTGACGCTGGTCATCAACTTTGAATAATTTAAGGCATGTTCTTTCTCGCTTTGGCGGGATCAATGGTAGTCTCTAACGACGAAACAGCTGAAACACCAAACCACCCAGCACCTTGCAAACTGGAAGATGGATTCGTATTCTTGATATTTGTAGGGATATTTGCTGCGGGACGAGAAAATAATCCTGCGTTATTTAGTTCTAGACGTGCTTGCGAATAAAAACTGAAATGATCAATTGAAATTGAATACAGTTCGACTTTCACCTTATCATTGGCCACATATAACTCGGGATTAATTGCACTTCGAATCGGTAAATTGAACATCAGCCCATCCGTACCTGCCACTTTCTGAAGTGCCGAATCGTAAAAAATCAATAAATTGGATGGTGTATTAAACAATACTCCATTTTTATAAAATTTAAGGCGATAACTGCTCCCCTCTCCTTTTAAATCATTTGCAAACCAGCGGGCTTCAAATCCTTCTTTAGGCTTTCCTTCACCGGATTGGCGCGGATTAGCTGTGGCCGCTTTGTATGCGATCGAGTCGATAGGCGGAACCGGATTCATCGTTTCAGATGCAACGAAAACATCATTACCCACTTTGACATTTAACTGATAGTTACGACCTACTTGTCCCAATTGAGGATTCGATACCGAAGGAACCCACACATAAGTTCCTGGATTATCCACACTTTCCGTGAACCTAAACTCATGGGAAGCATCATCACGTACAAGAACTTCTGCTCCTTGGATGGGAGGAACAGACGAGTTATCAAAATAATCTTGCGATCGAGTCAAAACAATTTTTTGTGGTCCTGGCAAATTAGTTAATGTAGCCTCGACGACCAAATAATGATTTGATTGGGGACTATCTAAAGTCACAACCTCCTCACAGGACATTAAAAATAAGGAAATAAATAGGATGAAATAGCGCATCTTAGAATGTAAAATTATAAGTAACAGCAGGTACGAATGAACCAATAATGGACAATTGAACTGCTTCTGTTTTTAAGGTATTTGAATCACTTGCTTGCGTGTAAATCGAAAATGGGTTTTTCCGATTATAAACATTGTAAACAGAGAACACCCATTCTGATGTGCCTTTCCCAAACAAGGCCTTTTTATTCTTTTTTGTCGCCGAAATATCCAAGCGATGGTAATCTGGTACCCGGATATTTCCACGTGTCCCTGCTACCGTTTGCGGATAAGCAATCCCATCATAGATATATTTTTGGGAAGGAATCGAATAGGGCACCCCGGTAATGTATGCGAAATTAGCACCAAAAGACCATTTGGATGAAAAAGCATATTGTCCCACGACGTTTAAGGTATGGGTACGATCATACCGATTAACATACCATGCATTATTATTTAAACCTTCGATTAAGCGCTCAGTTCTCGCGAGTGTATAACTTAGCCAACCGGTTAATTTGCCCACATTTTTCTTCACAAAAAACTCCGCGCCATAAGCTCGCCCTTTTCCAAAAAGCAAATCCTTTTCAAATAATGGATTTAAGAACAAATTCGCCCGATCTGCATAATCTATTTGATTCTGCATCTCCTTGTAATATACCTCAACAGATGTTTCGTAATCATCCCCCCCTTCCCCTAAATTTTTAAACAAACCCAAAGCTACCTGATCAGCTAACTGAGGTTTAATATTATTGGTCGATGACGTCCAAACATCCAAAGGAGTAGATGCAGCCGTATTCGACATTAAATGCACATATTGTGCCAATCGGTTGTACGAGGCCTTTAATGATGAACTTTCGCCCACTTTCATGTTCAACGCAAAACGAGGTTCCCAATTCCCATAGTTGGCCACTGAAGTCGTAGGCGAAACCTGAATGAGTTTTAATGTGTATCCCGTCGGATTTTCGATACTCGCAGCAACAGGAACGCGCTCGTAGTATTCACCATTGTCACTTCTGTAGTCATAATTAGAATATCTTACACCATACTGCAAAGAAATTCGTGGACTTACCTTCCACTCATTTCCTAGATATGCAGCTAATTCCACCCCGCTTTTATCTACCTGACCAAAAGATCGTTTGTCTCCATTGGATGAAGCAGTGGCTTTACCAGGAGAGAACTGATAAGATAAAACCTGCCCACCAAATGTCAAGGTATAATCTGGATTCACATAATAAGTGAAATCAGGCTTAAAACTTAAATTGACGATATTTGACGTCCATCGAAACGCATCGGAAGGTCGCTTATTTTTTAAATCAGAATCCAATAAATAATCATAATTACTGTAAAATGTTGTTGCATTCAAGAACAATTTATTTGAAAAAATATGATTCCATCTCGCAGATACCGTGCTATTCCCCCAATTAAATCCAAAACCATTTCCAAACACATCCCGACCAAAATAACCCGATAAGAAAACGGTATTCTTCGAATTGATGTTGTAATTTACTTTAGCAGTCAAATCATAAAAATTAAACGCCGCATCGGCATTATTGCCTGTCAAAAATGGCTGAGCTAAAATGTCGATGTAAGACCTACGAGCAGCAACGATGAAGGAAGCTTTGTCTTTAATCAATGGCGCTTCAACCGAAAGTCTCGAAAAAATTACCCCGATACCCCCATTTACTTCTAATTTCTTCGCGTTTCCTTCTTTCATCTTCACATCTAAAATCGATGACACGCGCCCCCCATACTGAGATGGAATACCTCCTTTAAATAACTTAACGTCCTTGACCGCATCCGGATTAAAGACCGAGAAGAAGCCAAATAAATGGGAAGAATTATAAACCGGAGCATCATCCAACAAAACCAAATTTTGATCAACACCACCCCCACGAACATTAAAACCTGATGCCCCCTCACCAACTGTTGAAACGCCAGGCAATAATTGAATTGCACGAACTAAATCAACCTCACCCAACAGAGCAGGAATTTTGCGAATTGTTTTGATATCAATCTTATTTACAGACATCTCAATACCGCGCACATTTTCATCGACCGCCTTAGCTAAGACCTTTACTTCCGCTAATTCATTCGACTCAGGCTGCAATTCAATATTCAAAGTCTGGTTTTTGCCAGAAAATGTCACCTTTCGCTCCTGCTTCGCAAATCCTGCCGAGGAAAAAACCAAGGTAAATTCGCCTGGCTGAACAGACAAACTATAAAAACCATAGGTGTTTGTTACATTCCCTACCTTCAATTCCTTGATGTAAATACTAGCACCAATTAATCCTTCCCCATTCGAAATATCCTTCACATAACCACTTATTGTAGCTTTTTGAGCGATTAAGCCCAAAGGCGACAACAATAAAAGTAATAAGCCTAATTTCTTTAAAAACATATAAAATGAATAAAACACAAATATAACTCCTATTAGCGTTCAATAGTTTTACCGCTCATCACAATATCAAAAATTGCAATAAAAATAAAATAAACAGTAATATATTGCCGATAATAAAAATAAAATAAATACTTTGCTTACATTTGCCTAACACGAAGCAATCAAATGGATTTAACAATTTTTGGTCAGATCATTCGAGAAAAAAGAAATGCCTTGCGTTTAAAACAAGAAGATCTCAGCATGCAAAGTGGAGTTGCCGTAAAAACCATTCATTCCATCGAATTAGGCAAAGGCAATCCTGCTATAAAAACAATATTGCGCTTATTTGAAACATTAGAACTCGACTTCATTGTCGTTTCAGCTAAATCCCTCTAAACCAACTAATAATATGGAACAAGCCATCAGTTTTGAACGTATTCCAACCCGCATTTTTGATGATTCAGAAAATGCATCAAAAGCAGTTGCACATGAAATTGCTGCACTTATCCGCCAAAAAAACAAAGAAGGGAAGCCGACCGTTCTAGGCCTAGCAACTGGGTCATCCCCTAAAAAAGTTTACCAGGAACTTATCCGAATGCACAAGGAAGAAGGCCTGAGTTTTAAAAATGTCATCACCTTCAATCTAGACGAATACCACCCGATGGAACCTGATTCCATCCAAAGTTATGTTCGATTCATGCGCGAGCAACTCTTTGACCATATTGACATACCGGTAACAAATTACCATATTCCTGACGGAACATTGACAATTGAAAAAATTCCAGAATTCTGCCGGGACTACGAAGCTAAAATTGAAAAACTAGGTGGTTTTGATTTTTACCTGCTGGGAATCGGCCGAAATGGACACATCGGTTTCAATGAACCGGGTTCAGTCATCAACTCAAAAACACGTTTGATGACGCTTGACATTACAACAAAGATCGATGCTGCTATTGATTTTGGCGGACTAGAAAAAGTACCCAAGCGTGCAATTACACTTGGCATCGATAAAATCATGCAGGCTAAACGCATCGTTTTATTAGCCTGGGGAGAACACAAAGCGCAAAGCGTCGCTAAAGCCGTAGAAGGTCCTATCACATCTGATATCCCAGCTACGTATTTACAGCAACATCCGAATACCCTTTTCATTCTCGATGAAACGGCTGCTTCCCTGTTAACGCGCATCAAAACACCATGGTTAGTCGACGCGGTTACCTGGGACCGCAACATGATTAAAAAGGCAGTAACACACCTTTCTCTTCATTTAGGGAAACCCGTTTTAAAGCTGACGAGCAAAGACTACAACGAGCATGGTATGTCAGACTTGCTATCTTTGTACGGTCAAGCCTACGATATTAACATCGAAGTATTCAACTACTTACAACATACAATCACAGGCTGGCCAGGTGGAAAACCGAATGCCGATGATACGCACCGACCGGAACGTGCTTTTCCTGCGAAGAAAAAAGTCATCATTTTCAGCCCCCATCCAGACGATGATATTATCTCTATGGGTGGAACCTTCCAGCGTTTACATGATCAAGGGCATGATGTCCATGTCGTCTATCAAACATCTGGAAACATCGCCGTTGCAGACGATGAAGCGCTACGCTTTGCTGAATTCGTAGTCGATTTCAATGAAAAATTTGAAAGTTCGAATGCAAAGGCCAACAAAATCTACAAGGAGGCCGTAAAATTCTTAAAGAACAAAAAAGACTCAGAATTAGATATTCCAGCCGTTCGCGAAATTAAAGGCCTTATCCGACAAGGCGAAGCGAAAAATACCTGTCGGTTCGTAGGCATCAAAAAGGAGAATGCACACTTCTTACACATGCCTTTCTATGAAACAGGAACTATTCGCAAGAAACCGATTGGAGAAGCCGACATCCAGTTAATCATGGACATCATTGAAGAAATCCAACCGCATCAAATCTATGCTGCAGGCGATTTAGCGGATCCACATGGTACGCATAAAGTTTGCTTAGATGCCATCTTTGAAGCTATCCAACGATTAAAACATCGTGAATACATGAAGAATTGTTGGGTTTGGTTATACAAAGGTGCTTGGGCGGAGTGGGATATCGACCAAATCGAAATGGCAGTTCCTATGTCTCCCGACCAAGTGTTTAAAAAGCGTATGGGTATTTTCAAACACCAATCGCAAAAAGATGGTGTTGTGTTTCAAGGGGAAGATTCACGTGAATTCTGGCAACGTGCGGAAGAACGAAACCGAGGCACTGCTCAAATTTACAATGCACTCGGTTTAGCTGAATATGAGGCCATGGAAGCCTTTGTTCGATGGAAATTCTAAGCCAAAGCCTCAAATAACACCTCGGCGGTATGCTTCGCGTGGCGCTGCGTACCGTCGTGGATTTGATGTCGGCAACTCGTACCCGAGGCAACAATCTCCACTTCGGCAGGCTGAGCACGTACCGTAGGGAATAACACCAATTCCCCAATCTGCATAGATAAATCAAAGTGCTCTTTTTCATAGCCAAAAGATCCTGCCATCCCACAACATCCTGAAGGAATCAATTGTACTTCAAAATTAGCAGGCAACGACAAAGCCTTTTTAGCGGCTACTAAAGAACTCATGGATTTTTGTTGGCAATGACCATGCAACTTCATCAATTTCTTTTCACTTGAAAAAGCTTTGCTATCAATACGTTTGGCATCTGCCTCCCGCGCAATAAACTCTTCCAATAACAACACATGCTTGCTTAATGCGCGCGCTTTCTCTACCCAAGCATCCGACACTAAATCCGGGTATTCATCGCGGAAAGTTAAAATGGCAGATGGCTCAATGCCGACTAATGGAATTTCTGTGCTTACTAAATCCGACCATAGCTCCACATTCTTCTGCGCCAAATTACGTGCCTCATCCAACATTCCTTTAGAAAGGAATGAACGACCTGAAATTGGGTGCTCTAAGGTTCGAACTTCATATCCCAAAGCTTCTAATAACAAGACAGCCTTGCGACCCACTTCTGCATCGTTGTAATTCGTAAACTCGTCAATAAAAAGATAAATGGATTTAGCAGATTGAATAGTTTTACGTCCTTTTAACCAAGAACCTAAGGTTTGTTTCGCCATCAAAGGCATCGTACGATCCGGATGAAATCCAACTATTCGATTAGAAATTCGACGTAAGAAAGGCGTTCCCATCACCATATTATAAAGAAATGGCACTCGAGAAGCGTAAGCTGAAATAGAAGCAAAATGACCCACTAACCAACTACGTAATGGCGTTCCGTTTTCCTTTTGGTATTGATATAAGAATTCCATCTTCAATTTAGCCACATCGACATTGGAAGGACATTCTGCTTTACAACCCTTACAAGCTAAACACAAATCCATCACCTCCTTAATTTCTTTATGATTAAAGCGGTTAGCCTGAGTTGACCGAGTTAAAAATTCCCGAAGGATGTTCGCACGCGCACGCGTTGTTTCTTTTTCATTACGTGTTGCCATAAATGACGGACACATCGTACCGCCGGAAACAGGTGTCTTCCGACAATCCCCCGAACCATTACATTGCTCGGCATGCTGCAACACATCTTGATCCTGATAACGGAAAGCCGTCTTGAATTCAGGGGTTTGTTGGCCTGCCTCATAACGCAAAAACGTATCCATCGGTGGCGTATCGACAATCTTGTTCGGGTTAAAAATCCCTTTCGGATCCCACCAAGATTTCAATTCCCGCATCAATTGGTAATTGGCTTCTCCCACCATCCAAGGAATAAATTCACCTCTTAATCGCCCATCCCCGTGTTCCCCAGACAAAGAACCTTGGTATTTTTTTACCAATTCAGCGATTTCTTCCGCAATATGGCGGAATTGCTTATGGCCTTCTTCTGTTTTTAAATTAATAATTGGACGCAAGTGCAACTCCCCAGAACCCGCGTGTGCGTAGTGCACACAATACAAATTATTTTCAGCAAGAATCTCATTAAATTCGGCAATAAAAGCAGGCAAATCATTCACATCAACCGCAGTATCCTCAATGACAGCAACCGCTTTTTCGTCACCCGGCAAATTTGATAAAAGCCCGAGACCCGCTTTGCGCAAATCCCAAACCTTCTTCACATCTCCACCTGTAACGAAAGGAAAATGATAGCCTAGGTTTTCGGCTAGCATCGCTTCTTCAACCGCTTTGGCCTGCTTCGCTAATTCATCCGGATAATCAGAACGAAGTTCTACGACCAAAATAGCGCCTGGATCTCCATCCACAAAAAAGCGGTTTTGGCTTTGTTCTGCATTCGCTTTCGTACATTCTAAAATGTAATGATCCATCAACTCAGAAGCGGATGGATTAAAGCGCAAGGCAATCAAATTAGCCCGTAAAGCCTCATCAATGGTATTAAAATGCGCACAAACTAATCCCAAATGGGCAGGGGGCAAAGGGTCAACATGTACTTTGATACGTGTCACAAAACACAAGGTACCTTCAGAACCCGCTAAGAGCGCACAAAAATTAAAGGCTGGCTTATCAGGGAAAAAGGCGTTGGTATTTAACAACATATCCACCGCATACCCCGTATTTCTACGCTTTATGCTTGGCTTTGGAAACTCGTCGGTAATATTTTTTTGGTTTCTCGGATTCGAAAGTGCCGCCAATGTTTGCGCATAAATACTATGCAAGCGTGAACCCGGCTGTAATTTTTGTACCGTTTGATGCGGGTCTTCTGCTTTAAAATGCACGAATGTTCCGTCTGACAAATACCCTTCAACTTCTAATACATGATCCCTTGTGGAACCATAAACTACAGAATTAGAACCACAAGAGTTATTTCCCAGCATACCCCCAATCATTGCACGATTTGCTGTGGATGTTTCAGGACCGAAAAATAAACCGTGTTTTTTCAACTCCACATTCAAAACGTCACGTACAACACCTGGCTCAACCCAAGCATAGGATTCTGCGGCATTAACTTCAAGTATTCGATTGAAATGTTTAGAAACATCAACAACTAATCCACTTCCTACAACCTGACCAGCTAACGAAGTACCAGCAGTACGCGGAATCAGGGGAATTTGATGTTGGTCAGCAAATTGAATCAAGGTCTCAATATCCTGAATCGTCTCAGGAATTGCAACGCCTAAAGGCATCTCCCGGTAGGCCGATGCATCTGTTGCATACAATGTTCGCATCACATTATCCGTATGCAAAGCACCTTGTAGTTTACTTCCTAATTGATTGAGAACTTGAGCATTCATGTATGTGTAATTATCGCTGAAGTTGCAATTTACACAAAGCACGGATTAGTAGCAATTGAGCTAGGATATAAGTAGACATGACCGCAAAGGAATTCCACGGATATTCAAAATAAAACTTACCAAAAGCTAATAAGCTATCAGAAACAACGAATAAAAAAGCACCCCAACGGAGTTCGAAATTTGAAATTTGAAAAGCAAAATATAACATGGAGCCCAAAGCCAAAGCATAGACCACCACAGGAGCCAACAGGGCTGCAGGAAGGTTTGGATACAAGAATGCTAAAAAACCAATGACATAGAGCAACACGGGAACCAAAACATAGGACCAACGTAACGCACCAAGCTTAACAAACTGCCTAATATAAGTAATTTGCATGATCAAGAAAGCACCTAAACCTAATTGAAAATAAAGGGCAGCACCACCTGGAATCAGCAAAAAAACATCCCCTAACCAAGCAAAAAATAATGTGCATAAAAGTGCATTTCGCATGGCAGGTTTTAAGCCAAAGCCGTAGACGAAAATGCCTAACAAAATCATCAACAAGGGTTTAGTTACATAACGAATGGCAGAATGGCTAGCAAGCAATTCCATGCACGAAACTAGGCCATAAGCAATAAGCACACGATTTACTTTCATCAATATCTGTATTTGCCTTTTTTGAAATCAAAGAGCACGATAACCTTACCATCGGCTTTTTTAAGCAGAACTGAATCCTGCATCACTGGATCAACCCGCTGAATGAAGGAATCTGTTTCATTCAGATAAAGATTAACATTTTGGGCATCCAAAGGGTCAATAACCAAATTACGCAAGTATTTTGAATCCAAAATATTGGCTTTGGAAGATGGGTACACTACGGTGTCTCCTTTTTGATATTGGGCCTGAATATTAGCTGCGATCATGGGATAAGGATTTGGTCCGCGATTCACAGAAAAGGTATATTTCTGATGCTGATCTGAATAGAGTGGCACAAATAAGGCAACCAATTGATAGGTCTGAGCCAACAGATAAACAAAGGCAAAGATCCGATACCAAATCGCTTGTTTCAAAATATAATCAAATAGGCCTACTGACAGAAATATTCCAAAAGGCAAACCAAAACAGGCATAACGTAGAAAAAAGCCAGAAGTCGTACCAGCATTTACTGCAGCTGCGAATAGAAACACAATGGGTAAAATAATTTGAATAATTCCAAAGACATATATTCCCCGACTTGCTCGATCGAGCGATTTCACCCATTGGTAGATCAAAAAGAGAAAGCCAACTAACAGGACGCTTCCAATTTTATATCCATGTTTGACATACAAGTCATTAGTCCAGAAAAAGTGATCAGACAAAATCGAAATCGTGCGTTTAAAAAGATTTGCGGGCGTTGCGAATTCTAACCAGCCTGGAATTTCCCCATTTTTTTGAATGTAAGTAATTAATTGTTCCGCGGCATTTGCTTGAAATCCCATAAAATAACGTGCAGGCCCCCAAATAAACCAAGCAACAAAGGGCACTAGAATTAAACCCAAACGCGTCGTCATGCGCAGCCAAATGGACCGATTACGCACAAAAAAGGTCATATAAACAAACTGTCCCACGAGAGCTAAAGCAGTCAAATAAGTACTAAACAACGCACCTATTGAACTTAATACCCAAAGTGTAAGGTATTTTTTGTTCCCATTTAATTCCCCTTCTCGCTTGATAACCAATAACCAAAAGAGGTAATTCGAGGCCGTCGTAAAAAATAAACTAGTGGCATAATTACGAGCCTGCTGACTGTAAATAACGAAGAAGGGTTCAATGGCAGCAAATAAGACAATCGCCAGGGTCCAAAGATTTGACTTACTGAATTGTCGGGCCCAACGAAACATAACCCAAATCGTCAACATATTAAACATGACCGATACGCTACGCATCGCTGCATCCCCTTTACCAAATAACCAAGCAAAAAGCTTAAGCATCATGTCATGGATAAGACTATTTCCACTCACATCACCGCGGGCATCGGCGTCCAACCAGGATTTTATCCCTCTCGGAGCCCAAAAATCAGCAGGGGTAAAGGTTTTATCTGGCCGCATTAATTCGGCCATCCCGCCTTGATTTGTGTTGGCAACGCCTAATAAGACACTCGAACGCTCGTCGGAGAAAAGACTGAATTGTCCCAAATGATAAACACGTAAAAAAAGAGCTAATAGAATTAGTCCGATAAAAACGAAAAAATACAGTTCTTTCTTTAAATGCATAATATCCTAAAATATGAAAATCACCTAATCTTTCGATTAGGTGATTTTAACAAATTAATTCATCAAGTAATTATGAACCACAAGCCTCACATGCTTCTGGATTATCCAATGAACATGTCATGTCAGCACGATTTTGCGCATCATCTGTTTTGAATGAAGCTGCTGCAGCTGCTTGTGCCGCGTGTGCAGCATATTGCAATTCGGTCTCGTGTACATCATTCGATTGCTCGATTGCCACATCAGCCTGTTTCTCAATCGTAAACTTGATTGCGTCAGCTGCAGCTTTTGTACGTAAGTAATACATACCTGTTTTCAAACCTAACTTCCATGCGTGGAAGTGCATTGACGTCAATTTACCAAAGTTCACATCTTGAATGTGGATATTTAAGCTTTGAGATTGGCAAATATAAGCACCACGATCAGCGGCCATTTCTAAGATGGTTTTTTGCTTAATCTCCCAAACCGTCTTGTAAAGATCTTTCAAGTTTTGTGGAATCTCAGGGATATTTTGAACAGATCCGTTAGCAGAGATTAACTTGTTTTTCATGGATTCATTCCACAAATTCAATTTGATCAAGTCTTTCAACAAGTGCTTATTTACAACAGCAAACTCTCCTGACAACACACGACGTGCGTAGATATTTGATGTATATGGTTCAAAACATTCGTTGTTACCCAAGATTTGGCTTGTAGAAGCCGTAGGCATCGGGGCAACTAACAAGGAATTACGAACTCCGTGCTCCACAACTTGCTGACGTAATTTCTCCCAATCCCAGTTTCCTGAAGATGGTGTTACATTCCACATATCAAATTGGAAAATACCTTTTGAGATGGGTGAACCCTCCCAAGTTGAGTATGGCCCTTCCACTTTCGCTAATTCCATGGATGCTTCCATTGCAGCGAAATAGATGGTTTCGAAGATATCTTTATTTAATTGCTTCGCCTCCTCAGATTCGAATGGCATGCGTAACATAATAAACACGTCAGCTAATCCTTGAACACCTAGACCAATTGGACGGTGACGTAGGTTTGAATTACGTGCCTCTGGAACTGGGTAGTAGTTAACATCAATGATTTTGTTCAAGTTGACCGTAGCAGCTTTTGTTACTTCATACAACTTCGCATGATCAAACTCAGACACCCCTTGCTCGTTCGTACGAACATACTTTGGCAAAGCCAATGAAGCAAGATTACACACAGCTACCTCATCTTTCGATGTATATTCCATAATTTCAGTACATAAGTTCGAGGACTTGATTGTACCTAAATTTTTCTGATTCGACTTGTTGTTCGCATGGTCTTTGTACAACATGTAAGGTGTACCCGTCTCTGTTTGCGACTCTAATACTTTAAACCAAAGCTCTTGCGCTTTCACCGTAGCACGCGCTTTGCCTTCTAATTCATATTTGTGATACAATGCCTCAAATTCCTCACCGTAAGCATCCGAGAGACCTGGACACTCGTGTGGACAGAACAATGACCACTCCTCGTTACTTTCTACACGCTTCATGAATAAATCTGGAATCCACAAAGCATAGAACAAGTCACGCGCACGCATTTCTTCTTTTCCGTGGTTTTTCTTCAATTCCAAGAAATCAAATACATCAGCATGCCAAGGCTCTAAATAAATCGCAAACGACCCTTTACGCTTTCCTCCACCTTGATCCACATAACGTGCCGTATCATTGAATACACGCAACATAGGAATAATACCATTCGAAGTACCATTCGTCCCTTTGATATATGATCCTGTTGCACGTACGTTATGAATGCTTAAACCGATACCGCCGGCCGACTGAGAAATCTTAGCCGTTTGCTTCAATGTATCGTAGATTCCTTCGATCGAATCGTCCTGCATCGCAAGCAAGAAACATGATGACATTTGAGGCTTTGGAGTACCCGCATTAAACAAGGTTGGAGTAGCATGTGTAAACCAACGCTCCGATAATAAATTATAAGTATGAATAGCTGCTGCAATATCGGCACCATGGATACCTACCGCCACTCGCATCAACATGTGTTGGGGACGCTCTGCGATAGCTCCGTCCAACTTCAATAAATAAGACTTCTCTAATGTTTTGAAACCGAAGTAATCATAACCAAAATCACGATCATAAATGATTGCTTCATCCAACTCGACTGCATTCTTCTTAATGATTTCGTAAACTTCTTTAGAAAGCAAAGCTGCGTTTTGTCCTGTCTTCGGATCAATGTAGGTGTAAAGGCGCTTCATTGTCGCAGAAAACGACTTTAACGTGTTTTTATGCAGATTTGAGATAGCAATACGCGCAGCAAGTGTTGCGTAATCCGGGTGCTTTGTTGTCAAAGAAGCCGCTGTTTCTGCTGCTAAATTATCCAATTCAGTCGTCTTAACCCCATCATATAAACCCGAAATAACCTTTCTTGCCACCTCTAAAGGCTGAACAAAAAATGGATCCAAGCTGTAGCACAACTTCTCTATACGAGCTGTGATTTTGTCAAACTTGACAGATTCGCGACGACCGTCTCTTTTAATTACGTACATGTGTTTCTATAAAATATAAATTTTAATAATCATTTCGTTACAAGCCAAACTAAACACAAAAAGATTCCCGCCTAAGAATTTGCTTTTTCTTAATTTTATTTAGGTCGACTTATGGTTAAAATTGACCTGTTGGCGGTTTTGTTTTATTGCTTTTGGTAAGCTGGAAATTGAAGCGATCCAGCGGCTTGGGCACTACGTAAAATTAGAAAAAAATGAGAGGCCGTGCAAACATTTTTCCAAGCTAAAAAAGATGAAAATAATTCCATATTTAAAATACACTATGACATAGCGCCATAGGAAAATCCAGTGGCAGTACCTCTCTTGGAAAAGTACCATAAAATATTTTTGAAAAAAATTTTCAAGACTTTTGAGCTTTGATTTTATTGAAAATTATATACGCGCATGATTTGTATTTATGTAGATAATAATTAATTTTGCAACCCGAATAAATGAAGTCCATTCCCAGGGATTTCTGATTAATTTAAAAATAGACGGCAGGGAATCGTCATTACACAAACACAATGAAAAAAGATATCCACCCAGAATACAAAGAGGTTGTATTTCACGATTTATCAGCTGATTACAAGTTCTTAACTCGTTCTTGCGTTCAAACAACAGAGACAACTGAATTCGAAGGAGCAACTTATCCAGTTTACAAACTAGAGGTTTCTTCTCAATCACACCCTTTCTACACAGGCAAAAATGTATTGTTAGATACTACGGGTCGTGTTGATAAATTCAACAAGCGTTACGCGAAAAACTAGTATTCGTTACAGTATACAAAAAAAGCCTCCACATGTCTTCATGTTGAGGCTTTTTCCGTTTATTTGCAAGATGTGGAAGACAAGCCAACTCCTAGATGATGCACAAATAAGCATGCAAATGCGCCCGCTGACTTATACAAGAAAGTTAAGCGAGCTTTGGGTCGGACTTAGTTCAATTGAGGCCAAATGGAAATCTTTTGAAAATATCCTTTCGCCAGATACCTACATACTAGGTTCTGTTTTACCGAGCGAAAATCTCGTCCAAGAAATCCTTCAATTACCATCGGACTCAACCCTCTATTGGGAAAGCCAATGGATCGCCTGTCGGGCTTCAAGTCCACAAAGCGAACATCTAGCTAAGAAAAACCTCAAGGAGCAACCCACATGCATTCAATTCCCGGAAGATTTACTCGAGGCAAACAGTCAAGCATTAACCCGTGAGATCACACCAAATACATTTGACCTCAACGCATTAGACGAACGAGGAAATACTTGTATCAATTCCTCAAACTGTTACATCGATCCCAGCGCATCCATTACAGGTTCCATATTAGATGCCAGTCAAGGCCCCATATACATTGGAAAGAACGTGACACTACAGATTGGCACCAACATTCAAGGTCCTGCCGCAATCTTGGCGGATAGTATCACCAACCTAGGAGCTAAAATAAGACCCTTTACCACCATTGGACCTGGATGCAAGGTAGGTGGTGAAATCAGTGCGAGTATTTTTTTCCCTTACAGCAATAAGTCACATGAAGGTTTTATCGGAAATTCAATCATCGGATCATTCTGCAACTTAGGGGCATTGACAACATGTTCCAATGTTCGAAATGATCTAAAACCCGTTCATCTATATAATTACGCCACAAACAAACTACGAAATACGGGATGCAAATCCTTTGGTATACTACTAGGTGATTTTGTAACAACAGGTATTCACACCAAATTCAACACAGGAACTGTTGTAGGAAACCATTGCAACATCAGTGGAACGCAATTTCTCCCCAAATTCATCCCTTCCTTGACTTGGGGTGAATATCCTAATTTCTCTCCCTACCGGAAAGAACAGGCTACAGAAAATGCTTCCGCATGGATTCATGCCAAAAAACAAGAAATCCCGGAAAATCTGCCCACCAACATCGAACAAATTTGGAAAGAGGAAGCAAATGCCCGAAATTAGCTTATTCATTCATTAGGGAAACTGCATGCGCTTTCAAGACATCCCCGGATTACAACAAACCAAGAAACAATTGAGCCAATCTGTTCTCAATGAACACATTGCGCATGCCCAATTATTTCATGGTCCTACCGGGGGTGCTCAATTAGCCATGGCGATGGCATTTACATCCTTCCTCTTCTGTACAAACCGACAAGGCGAGGATTCTTGCGGGACTTGTCCGAGTTGCCAAAAAGTGCACAAAGGCATCCATCCCGACATCGTTTACTTATTCCCTAGTGTTACGACTAAAAAAATCAAAGAGGCAGAATCCGACGCCTTCCTTCCCGAATGGCGTAATTTCATCACAGGAGGCCTCTTTCGAGTACTTCCCGAGTGGCTTGCCGCCATGGGTGCAGAAGGAAACAAACAAGGTAATATTCCCGTCGAAGAAACCCGTAAGCTTTTAGGTAAAATAAGCCTAAAACCCTTTGAAGCTCCTTTCAAAGTAGTCATAATCTGGAATCCTGAATCATTAAATTTATCATCCGGAAATGCGCTACTGAAAACCTTGGAGGAACCTCCTAGCGACACCTTATTTTTGCTCGTATGCTCCGATGCCCAAAAGCTATTAACCACAATTTTATCTAGAACACAACGCATTGCTATTCAGGCTGTTGACGAATCATCACTCGCCGATTTTTTAGTCAAAGAAACGGGGACAAGTCTTGAAAATGCGCAAAATTTAGCCATCAGTTGCGAGGGAAATATTGCTTGGGCTTTGGACAAGGCAAAGTCGGAAAATTTAAGCACTTCTACTTGGTTTGCCGACTGGATGCGTGCCGTTTATCAAAAGAATTTAAGTAAGTTAGTCGGCCTAGCCGACCAGTTTGATAGCCTAGCAAAAGAGGATCAAAAAAGCTTATTGGAATACGCATTGCATATTTTTAGACAATGTTTATACCAAATTTCTGACGCGCCATCGCTCATCAAAGCATTGGAAAAAGAAAAGGCTTTTATTGCCAATTTTTCCAAAACCTTGAACCGTCAAGCCATTGAAAAAATAAGCGAAAAAGTATCCACTGCCCATTATCATTTGGAAAGAAATGGCCGGGCAAAAATGATACATTTAGATTTATCGTTACAAATAATTCGAATTGCTAATGCCAATAAATAAACCCATCCGAATTGGAACGCGAAATTCTGCCCTTGCCATGTGGCAAGCAAGGCACATCGCAGACATGTTGGCATCAGCTGGACACAGCGTTGAAATTGTTGATATCATTACCATTGGAGACAAAATACTCGATCGTTCGCTGTCGAAGATAGGTGCCAAAGGTGTTTTTACAGAAGAATTAGAGAGCATGTTGCGAAATGGGGAAATTGATATTGCCCAGCATTCTGCAAAAGACCTGCCTTCAAATTTAGCCCAAGATTTGCCTTTAATTGCATTTACCAAACGAGAAGCTGCGCATGATGTGGTCCTCAGCCTAAATCCAGATTTTCGTTTAGCTTCGCATGAAGGAGCGGTCGTTGGAACTTCGAGTACACGCCGACGTGCAATGATGGCGAAGGAATTCCCACAACATAGCTTGGTAGAAATGCGGGGAAATCTCCAAACCAGATTAGAAAAATTAAAGCTTGGTACTTGCGATGCCATGATACTGGCATATGCTGGCGTACATCGCATGGGTATGGAATCGTATATTGTCGAACATTTGCCTATCGAGACATTTACACCGGCTGTGGGTCAAGGTTCGGTAGCAATTCAAAGTGCAAGCCGATTAGATCCGGTATTGGTTGCTTCCATAAGAGAACTTTGTAATGATGAGCTGACGGAGGCTTGTTTGTTAGCAGAAAGATCCCTCTTAGCACAACTAGATGGTGGCTGTAGCGTACCCGTTTATGGTCATGCCGTGCAATGTTCAGATGGGTTTTATTTACGAGGTGGCGTCTTAGGTCTACATGGAGAAATCGAACTTACAGCATCCTGCCAGGGAACTGACCCGGAAAGCTTAGGAAAGTCAGTTGCCCAAGATTTAATCGCACAAGGTGCACAAACGCTTTTACAAGATATCAGGAAACAAATAGCATCATGAAAAAAACCATTCTCATAACCGGATCGAATGGCCTCTTGGGGCAAAAATTAGTTGACTTACTCAGTAAAGAAGCTGGGGTTAATTTGATTGCGACAGCCCGCGGAGAAAACCGTTTACCCAATCGGAGTGGTTACACCTATCAAACACTCGACATCACGGATCCTCAGGCTGTTGAACAGGTCTTTTCTACATACCAACCTCAAATAGTTATCCATACGGCAGCAATGACGAATGTCGATACATGTGAAACAGATTTAGCAGGTTGTGAAGCTTTGAATGTGAAGGCGGTTGAATATATCGTTCATGCATGCGCTAAATACAATACATTTCTTTGCCACTTATCGACTGACTTTATTTTCGATGGAGAGGCAGGCCCCTATGATGAGGATGCTATTCCGAATCCGATATCCGTATATGGCGAGAGCAAATTGAGAGCAGAACAAATTGTTCAAGCCTCATCGATTCGTTGGGCCATCGCCCGCACCGTATTGGTGTTCGGAATCGTACCTGACATGAGTCGAACCAATATTGTTTTATGGGTTAAAAAGTCGCTAGAGGATGGTAAGCAAATTAATGTGGTAACAGATCAATTTAGAACTCCGACACTCGCGGAAGATCTCGCAATAGGCTGTTGGCTAATTGCTAAAAATGAAGCTGAAGGCATTTTTAATATTTCAGGAGAGGAATTACTCACACCATACGAAATGGCGATTAAAACGGCAGAGTTCTTCCATTTACCCACGAATTTAATTCAACAAGCGGATTCCTCAACCTTTTCTCAACCAGCCAAAAGACCTCCTAGAACAGGCTTCATTTTAACAAAAGCTAAATCCGTTTTAGGCTACGATCCGAGAACCTTCAGTGAAGGAATTGCCTTGATGGCTAGTCAGATTTCATAAAAACAAGGTCGTCGAAATGGACGACCTTGTTTTATTCTACATCATTTTCGACCAGTCTGTCAAAATCGGCTTGTGTCTGAGGACTATCGATGGAGCTTACTACCTGTTTGGCAACATCCTTATTTTCTTCTTGCAAGGTTTCCCAAAGTAAGTCTTTCAACGTTTGAATTCCGGTATTCGTAACGGATGAAATGAATACCAAAGGAAGGTCTTTAGGCAAGCTTTCACGCATTTCGTCTTCCATTTCTGGGATGGATAAGTCCATTTTTGAAACAACGAGTACACGGCGTTTGTGTAGTAATTCGGGGTTATATTTTTCTAATTCACCTACAAGAATCTTATATTCATCGCCCCAGTTTTCTGCATCTGAAGGAATTAAAAAGCAAAGAATGGAATTTCGTTCAATATGACGTAAAAAACGCAAGCCAAGACCTTTCCCTTCTGCAGCACCTTCAATGATTCCAGGAATATCAGCGACAACGAAGGATTTATAATCACGGTAAGCTACTACGCCAAGGTTAGGAACCAAAGTTGTGAATGGATAGTCAGCAATTTCGGGCTTAGCTGCTGAAAGAACAGATAAAAGTGTAGATTTTCCAGCATTCGGAAATCCTACTAAACCTACATCAGCCAATACCTTTAATTCCATAATGACCCAACGTTCCAAACCTGCCTCTCCTGGCTGTGCATGTCTCGGCGACTGATTGGTCGAAGACTTAAAATGGGTATTTCCTAATCCACCTCGACCACCCGGAAGTAACAAAACTTTTTGACCTTCTTCAGTAACCTCAGCAAGAAATTCATTCGTTTCTGCGTCTTTTACAATTGTTCCTAAAGGTACTTCGATAAAAACATCATCTCCTTCCATACCCGAACGACGACCGCCTTCGCCCCCTTTACCATTATCGGCGATAATGTGTTTTTGAAATTTAAGATGAAGTAAAGTCCAGTGCTGACTGTTACCAACAATATAAACATGACCACCGCGACCGCCATCCCCCCCGTCTGGGCCACCTTTGGGAACGTGTTTTTCTCTTCTAAAGTGAGATGAGCCACTTCCTCCACGCCCAGAACGCAGGTTAATTTTAACGTAATCAATGAAATTTGATGTCATAATTTGGTCTTTAGTCGCTAGTCACGAGTCACTAGCCCTAGTCAATCATTAGTCGGGTGATTTAATCAGTCCGAAGTCAAAAGTCCGGAGGTTTCAGTCTGAAGTAAAATCAAACAACTCGTAATCTTAACTCTTAGTTCTTAGTTCTTTTCAATGATGGAAACGATTTGAGCGAAAATATGCTCGATCTCCCCAACCCCATTGATTGCAGTAAATTTCCCTTGTTTCGCATAAAAATCAGCTACTGGAGCCGTTTTCTCGGTATATTCTTGAACGCGTTTACGAATTAACTCTTCGTTTTGGTCATCAGGTCTCCCGGAGGTTTTACCACGTTCTAATAGACGCTGGGTTAACTCTTCTTGTTCAACTTCTAAGGCAATCATTTGAGAAATTCCTACGCCATGTTGCGTTAACAAATCATCCAATGCTGCAGCTTGAGCCACAGTTCGCGGAAAGCCATCAAAAATAAAGCCGGCTGCGGATTTATTTTCGTTCAACTTATTATCGATCATTCCGATAACCACGGCATCAGGAACTAATATTCCTTGATCCATTAATTTTTTGGCCTCTAAGCCTAGGGTTGTCCCTGCAGCAATTTCAGCACGCAACAAATCACCTGTAGACAAATGAATCAATCCATATTTCTCAATCAATTTTGCCGATTGAGTTCCTTTTCCGGCACCTGGAGGGCCAAATAAAACCAAGTTTAACATAAGCGTATGATTAAAATAAATGCAAAACACAAAGGTAAGGAAAGCTCTGTGATTTACACCTATGAAAAATAAGCTAATTACCTGATTGTTAATTATCCATTACCTTTAAATAAAATTTATAATATTTTCAAAAAATAATTATAAAACAGAATAGCACAGATTAGAATCTTTCCTATATTGGCACGCAAGGCGGTTATGTTTTTTACGTAATGGCTATCACTCAAACCTTATCTTTTATGAAAAACAATTTCTACGTAAGCAGAGTGGTCTTTCTAATGGCATTCATGTTAACCCTATCATGGGCTGCCTTTGGTCAAGATCGAAAAGTTACGGGTAGTATCCAAGATGCCCAAGGCAGTGGTATTCCCGGTGTTTCTGTAGCTGTTAAGGGTTCAACAACCGGCACAACAACAGATGGCAATGGAGCTTTCTCCATTAATGTAAAAAGCGGAAATGCTGAATTAGTCATCACTTCGGTTGGCTATGTTGCCAAAACTGTTGCCGTTGGTAATCGTACAAGCATCACCGTAAAACTGGATGAAGACGTTAGTCAATTGAACGAGGTTGTTGTAACAGGTTATTCTTCTCAACGGAAAAAGGATATTACAGGAGCCGTATCCGTTGTTGGCACGAAAGAACTTAATGCTGTCCCCTCAGCTTCTGTAACTCAAATGTTGCAAGGTCGTGCGTCGGGTGTAAGCGTTGGTAATGACAATTCACCAGGTGGGGGAACGATGGTTCGTATTCGTGGATTTGGTTCCATTAATAATAACTCCCCATTATATGTGATTGACGGAGTACCTACACAGGGGACTTTGAACCAAATCAACCCAGCCGATATTGAGTCAATGCAGGTATTAAAAGATGCCTCAGCAGCGTCTATCTATGGAGCTCGAGCTGCGAACGGTGTTGTCATTATCACAACTAAACGAGGTGGTGAAGGTGAACCGAAAATCAATTTTGATATGTATACAGGAACTCAGGATGTTGGCAAAACGCTTGACTTGTTAAACACAAAAGAATTAGGTCAATACTATTATGAGTCTGAAATAGGGGCAGGAAAACCTGCAGGAACATCTCCCTCAGCTCAATATCGATTCGGGGCAGATGGTTCTCAGACAATTGCAGATTATATCTATCCCAATGTTTATGGCGCACTTCCTGCGAACTATACCTATACAAATGATATTACAGACCCCAACTTAGGTAAAACCGCATTCAATATTACCAAAGCAAATAAAGAGGGTACAGATTGGCAACGAGTAATTTTTGGTCCTGCAAAAATTTCGAATTACCAATTAGGAGCAACAGGTGGTTCCAAAAATGGAAAATATGCGATATCAGCAAGTTACTTTAATCAGGATGGTATTTTAAAGTACACAGGATATTCGCGATACTCAGTTCGTGCCAATACGGAATTCAAAAAAGGTAAATTAACATTTGGCGAAAACTTTACTGTGACCTATGACGAGCGTATTGGTGTTCCATCAGGAAACAACAACGAATCCAATCCTATTTCATTTGCAATTCGTATTCAGCCAATCATTCCTGTATTTGATATTACCGGTGGTCCAAGTGGCCTTGGAGGAACGAACACCTCCAATCTCAACGGATTCGCTGGTTCAAGAGGTTCCAACTTAGGTAATGCACCTAATCCATTAGCTCGTCAGTGGCGAGAAAAAGACAACCCAATTAAAGGATCGCACATTTTTGGTAATGTGTTCACAGAAATTGAATTAATTAAGGATTTAAAAGCTCGCACAAGCTTGGGTTTTGAATACAATAACTTTAATCAATCTGTGTATTTGAATCGTGATATTGAAGCTGCAGAACCTCGCTCTGCAAACAGCCTGACCGTTTCAAATAGCTACGATCGTACTGTCACTTGGTTTAATACATTGAATTATAATAAAACCATGGGAGATCATACGGTGAATGTATTGGTGGGTACTGAATCCGTTTCAACCTATGGCTTTGGATTCAGTGCCGCTCGGTCAAATTTCGCATTTGATGATTTATCCTATCGTTATCTGAATAATGGTTCCGCGGCAGGTTTATCTAATGCAGGTGCTGGGGCCACAATTACTGCGTTGTTCTCACAATTTGGAAAAATAAATTATGCTTACAAAGACCTTCTCTTGGCAGACTTTACTTTACGTCGCGATGGATCGTCCCGTTTTGCTCCCGATTACCGCTATGGTATATTCCCTGCATTCTCATTAGGAGCTCGTTTGACCGAATTAGCATTCATGAAAGATTTAACTTTTGTTAATGAATTAAAAGTGCGTGGTGGCTGGGGAAAAACGGGTAATCAATTAATTCCTAACGTATACAATGCTTACACTTTGTATACACCAGATCCAAATAACAATGCCTATGATATTTCTGGTTCAGGCAATTCCATTGCAACCGGTTTTGATATTTCACAATTTGGTAATACATCAGGACGCTGGGAAACAAACACTTCGACCAACGTAGGTTTGGATGCTAGTTTCTGGAACAACAAATTAGACGTTAACTTAGATTGGTATACGCGTACAACTTCGGATATGCTAACGCAAGTACCAATTCCTAAAACTGCTGGAACAGCAACGATACCCTACGTAAATATTGGTGAGGTAAACAATACCGGGGTTGATATAAATGTTACATATCGTGATCAAATCGGAGATTTACGTTACAGTATTTCTGGCCAAATAAGCCAATACAAAAATAATGTAGTTAAATTAAACGATGACCCGAAAGCGACTGTATTTGGATTCTCTACACGTCTTCCTGCAATTTCAGTTACAAAGGCAGGATTACCCATTGCGAGTTTCTATGGATACATCATTGATGGTGTTATCAAAGACGATGCTGAAGCAGCAGCGGCTCCTAAATTTGGATCCTACACGCGTGCAGGCGTATTCAAATTCCGCGATGTTAATGGCGATGGTATAATCACTGCCGCTGATAAAACGATCATTGGTAATCCACATCCTGATTTCACTTACGGTATCAACTTAAATCTTGGCTATAAAAACTGGGATTTAACCGTTTTCGCTCAAGGTGTTCAAGGTAATGAATTGTTCAACTACCAAAAATATTGGACTGACTTCAACACATTCCAAGGTAACCGTTCAAAAGACATGTTATACAACTCTTGGAAAAAACAAGGTGACGTAGCTTTACTACCTCGCTTGAATTCTCAAGATGGTACAAGTCAGCAAATTTCATCATACTTCGTCGAAGATGGATCTTACATGCGAATCAAGAATATTCAATTAACCTATACGGTTCCTAAAGTATTCCTAAGCAAGATCAATTTGAGCTCTTTACAAGTATATGTTCAAGGCCAAAACTTGTTCACATTTACGAAATACAAAGGCTTAGATCCAGATGTCAACTTGAGAACTTCGGGTAATGATAACCAAGATATCCACATGGGTATTGATGAAGGTGCATTCCCTGTTGCTAAATCATACAATGTTGGTTTAAGAGTAGGATTTTAATTAGATATATCATTTGAAAATAAATCAGATATAAAATGAAAAAGTTAATCATAATCGCTTCATTAGTCGCGACAGTCGGTGTCAACTTTTCTTGTTCAGATAGTTTCTTCGCAATTGAACCACAAGGTGCTGCGTCGTTAACTTCATTGAGTAATAAGAATGGCGTAAACGCCTTATTAATTGGAGCCTACTCCCTTATGGATGGTGTAGGTGCTGGAAATACAGGACGTCAGTCCACAATTTCAAATTACGTTTTTGGCGGTATTACCTCTGGTGATGCGGTAAAAGGAACGGATATTGGCGATCAGCCAGAGCAAGAGTACATCGAGCAATTCAACTGGCTTTCCGATAACACTTATTTCTTAGGGAAATGGCAACATTCGTATGATGGAGTAGCTCGTGCTAATGAAGCGTTGATGCTTGCCAAAAGTGCTGATATCAAAGACATGACGGATGCAGAAAAAACACAGGTTGTTGCAGAAGCTCGTTTCTTACGTGGTCACTTCCATTTCGAAGCTAAGAAAATGTGGAACATGGTACCCTACATCGATGAGAACATCTACAAGCGTGATGATCCAAATTCAACGAAGGTTCCTAATGATAAAGATATATGGTCCAACATTGAGGCGGACTTCAAATTTGCGGCAGATAACCTTCCTGCTACTCAGGCACAAAAAGGTCGTGCAACCAAATGGGCTGCCAAAACATACTTAGCAAAGGCGTTACTATTTCAAAAGAAATACCAAGCTGCCAAGGAATTGTTACTAGATGTTTATAATAATTCAGGCAAAAAATTAATGCCCAATTATCATGACAACTACCGTAACATTACGAACAACAATGCCGAATCTATTTTCGAAGTGGAATTCTCAGTAAATGATGGCTCTACAGGTAACAATGGTAACGTAGGTGATAACTTAAACTGGCCTTACTCAGCAAACGCGCCAGGACGCGGATGTTGCGGATTTTACTTGCCTTCACATAATTTAGTGAATGCATTTAAAACAGATGCAGATGGTTTGCCTATGATTGGAACAAAAGCAGATGGCACTCAGGATACCTACAACGCAATTGATTTACCAAACGATCAAGGCTTAAAATCTGACCAAGCTTTCACCTTAAAGAAAGATGTACCCGTGGATCCTCGTCTAGATTGGACCGTGGGCCGTCGTGGTGTCAATTTCCTAGATTGGGGACAAATGCCGGGGTTCTCTTGGATTCGTAACCAAAATTATTCAGGCCCATTCATCGGTAAGAAATGGATGTATTATCTCGCAGATGAGGGAAGTTCAACGCATTCAACGAGTAGACGCGCAGTCAATAACAACTACCGTTTGTTAAAATTGTCATCTGTCATTTTATGGTTGGCAGAATGTGAGGTCGAACTCGGCAACTTAGCTGAGGCAGAAAAATACGTGAACTTAATTCGCAACCGTGCGAAAACAGGTTCGGTGCAAGATGCTTCTGTTAATTATGTCATCAACCCTTACCCCGTCGGAACATTTGCAGCTAAAGGAAAAGAATATGCACAAAATGCCGTTCGTATGGAAAACCGCTTAGAGTTTGCGATGGAAGGTCACCGATTCTTCGATTTAGTTCGTTGGGGCATTGCAGAACCTTACTTAAACAAATACTTAAAAGAAGAATCCGTTAACGGTACAGATGCGGCAGGCAGAACTTATAACAAACGTGGATATTTAGTAGGAAAATCATTCAAATCAGGAAGAAATGAATACTTCCCATTGCCAAATGATGAAATCCTAAATTCACAAAAAGCAGGTTCTCCAACTTTAAAACAAAATCCTGGTTATTAATTCGTTTTTTGTTTCATTTAAAAGTCAGGGCCAAAGCCCTGACTTTTTTTATATAATCTAGACTAGAATTAACCTATATTTGAATAAAATATCCCTTTATGCTAGCTGAACAATTTGAACAAATCATCCAAAAAAGAAGATCCAATCGTCTCTTCGACGAAAATATTCACGTAGACGATTCCGTTATTCAGCGCAGTTTAGAACGTGCCATATTATCGCCCAATAGTAGCAATATGCAACTATGGGAATTTCACTGGATTCAAAGCCCTGAGAAAAAAGCAGAATTTCATGCGCTATGTTTAGGGCAATCAGCAGCTAAAAACCCGGCATACCTTGTCGTTTTTGTCACGCGTCAAGATCACTGGAAACAACATGCTCAATGGAATTTAAATCAAATCAAAAATGCACTAAAAGGCAAAGAACCCGGCAAAAGAGAGAAAAGAGGATTGCAGTATTATGGCCAATTAATGCCCTTACTTTACCGACAAGATATCATCGGAATATTCACGCTCATCCGGAAATCCATGTGTTTCTTCATGGGTATCCGTAAACCATTTATGCGTTTTGGAGGAAAAGCAGACCAACGCGTTATGGTGCATAAATCATGTGCTTTAGCGGCGCAAACATTCATGTTATCAATTGCCGCTGAGGGGTTTGACACGTGTCCCATGGAAGGATTCGATGCCGTTCGCGTAAAAAAAGCATTGAATTTACCATCAGGCGCAGAAATCAATATGATTATTTCAGTGGGTAAAGGTACGCAAGATGGAGTTTGGGGTGAGCGTTTCCGTTTACCTTATGACGAAGTTGTTATCAAACACTAAAGACAATCAACATCGGGAACAACTTGAACCCCTTTGAAATCGGGTTTACTAGGCAACGCATCTAGAACCAATCGAAGATCCAATTTAAATTGGGCCAAGGATACTCCTTTTTCTAATTTGATTAGAATTTCCATGACAAATTGATTGCGAATTCGCTCAATTAAGGGACGCTCTGGGCCTAATATACGGCCATGGCCATATTTAGCTTTTAACATCGAGCCTAATTCAAATGCAGCTTTCTCCACTTGATTGGATTCCATGTGGCGTAGCGTCAACTTAATTAAACGAACAAAGGGCGGATAATGATATCCCTCTCGCTCTACAATTTCATCCGCATACAAGGCTGCATAATCACCCGATTGAATGTATTGAAATAAGCGGTGACTAGGTTGATTCGTTTGAATAAATACCTGGCCTTGCTCATCTCGCCTACCGGCTCTTCCAGCCACCTGCGTGATTAATTGAAACGCCCGCTCATGTGCTCTGAAATCAGGGAAGTTGATGATTCGGTCCGCGTCAAAAATGGCCACGGTAGAAAGCCCTTCAAAATCGAGCCCTTTGGCCACCATTTGAGTCCCGACTAATATATCAATATTCCCCGACTGAATCTCAGCCAATAAACTATTAAAAGCAGATTTAGAACGTGTGGTGTCTAAGTCCATCCGACCGATTCGCGCATCAGGAATAAGTAATTGTAGTTCTTCTTCCAGCTTTTCAGTCCCATAACCCATCGTTTTCAGATTCGTTCCCCCACAAGCACCACATCGGCGTAATAATCCTTCACGATAGCCACAATAGTGACAGCGTAATTCTTGATCTTTAGCGTGATAGGTCAGACTCACGTCGCATTGATTACATTCTGCAATCCAATCGCAATCTTGACATTGAATATAAGGCGAATAACCTCTACGATTTTGGAATAATAAACTTTGCTTTCCTTTCTGAAAATTTTGATCCAACATCGTGATCAAATCCACTGAAAATCCGCCCTTCATCTGCTTCATTTTGGTGGCGTATTTGGTATCAATCAAAGTCATTTCCGGTAAGGTAGCCTTCCCAAATCGTTCCATTAAACTCACTAACCCATATTTACCCTGCTTGGCTTGATAATACGATTCGATGGAAGGAGTTGCGGAGCCTAAAAGCACCTTCGCTTTTTGTTGGCCCGCTAATACCATCGCCACATCACGTGCATGGTAGCGCGGGGCTGGATCGACCTGTTTAAACGAAGACTCATGTTCCTCATCTACAATAATCAAGCCCAAGCGCGAAAATGGCAAGAAAACCGCTGAACGAACCCCAACCACAAATGGATATTTCCCTTCCACAATCGATTTCCAGACCTCCACCCGCTCATTGTCGGAGAATTTCGAATGGTAAATCCCCACCTGCTCTCCAAATATTTTCTTTAATCGAGCTACAATCTGAGTCGTCAAAGCAATTTCAGGCAATAGATATAACACCTGATCGCCATTGGCCAAGGCCTCTTGTATTAATCGTATATAAATTTCCGTCTTACCACTTCCTGTGATACCATGCAATAAAACGGTCTCTTTTTTTTGAAACTGCTGGAGAATAGACTGATACGCCTTCTCTTGGGGGCCATTCAAATCAAAACTCGCCGGAATAAAATCATCAGAATCAGTTCCAAAACGAGACACGATGATTTCAAAAGATTCAAAAATGCCATGTTTTATGAGTGTTTGCAAAGCGCTTTCCGACAAGCCAGCTTGCGTGAAACTCGATTTCTCCAGACCACGCAGGTTCGATTCTGCGTCACGCATAACTGGAATAAACTGTAAGTAATGCAAAAGAACACTGATTTGCTTAGTCTTGGATTCTAATTCACCTATCAGCGTCGTAATAGCATCCTTATTCGCATACGCTTGGGCTAAGCGAATACGTCGCTGAACCTTTGGCGTATATCGGTCTTTTAATTCATCATATATCAATATCGCCCCCTTGCCCACCATCGCTTTGATGTGATGATAGGGACTTTTTACTTCGGCGACCCGCGCTACTTCATCGTAGGAGAGGGACCCTTTTTCTTGAATCGCTTGATAGATGACAGTTTCTTTATCCGTCAATTCTTGCATTGCTTGAAACTCCGGATGAATTTGCACCTTCGATTGACTGGATATCTTAAGTCCTGCCGGCAAAGCCACTTGGAATACCTCGCCCGGGTAGCACATGTAGTAATTAGCTACCCATTGAAACAAAGCAATTTGAGAGGCCGTCACCAAGGGGGATTCGTCGAGAATCTCCAAGATATATTTCGCTTGGTATTGTTTCGGCGGCTGGTGATGAACACTGACAATAACAGCGGTCAACACTTTGGTACTCCCAAAAGGAACAACGATGCGGAGGCCCGCCTCAACCCAGCTAGCCCATTGTCGGGGCACCCGATAAGTAAAATAGCGAGGAATGGGCAAAGGGAGAAGTGCATCAACAAAAACTGTTAATTCTTCTGACTCAAAAAGTACGTTGGATTCCCCCATAATAAGCTACAAATAAACAGAAAGTTCAGGAACTGAACAAGTCGTTATTTCCAAGATAGCGTTTGAATCAAATGCAAGGCATCCTGCTTCAGAAACTGAATAATTGGGGCTAAAGAATCGTTTTGGGTCGCTGTTTTTACATAGATTGCTCCACGTAAAAAATGTTTTGTGCTATCTGTGGTAAAAAACTGCAAGGACGTTGCCACTTCTCCATTCAATTCAATCAATCCCGCTTTTCTTCCATCCGGTGTTACCATAACATAATCATGAATTCCGGCGGCCTTACCCTGATGCTTGTAGGCTAAAGCAAATGCATCATTGATGAGTGCCTTCATTTTTTGTTTATCTCCTCCCAATGGCTTGTAGGTGATTTGAATAAATGCATCCCAACGGGGATAGTACAAATAAATCCAATGGGGTTCGGCTTTAAAGACTTCTCTTTTATTCCCAATCGTAACGGTATCTGGAATTACCTTAGCGAACTTTGAAACTTCAAATTGATAGGGATGGCCTGCCTCCAAAGAAACGTATTGGGCCTTTGGAAGATCGATGCGATTGTAACCCTTTGGTCGGGGAACATCACCCGTCTGCTTTTGCTCACAAGCGAACAATGCACATATAATCCCCATCAAGTATAGATATTTCATCATAACTATTGAGGTAAATCTACCCCATGGTGATCCAACAAAGGCTGTTGGATAATACGATAAACTTTCTCACGTAAAACAGGTAAATCATCTTGCGTCAAACCATGAGTGCTCACAGGAGCGTGTATACGCACGCGAATAACACCTGGCTTGAGAGCAAAATAATCATCATCCAACAATTGATGATTATTCAAAAAACTGACAGGTAAAATGGGTACTTGTTGTTGGATAGCCATCGCAAAAGCCCCGTCTTTCAAAGGGGATGACATGATGGGAAAGTTCTTGGAGGTAATTCCACCTTCGGGAAAAATAATGATGCTCCTTTTAGATTGAAGTGCTCGAATCGACTTCGCCAAAGTGGCCGTTCTACTCTTTCGATCGCTACGATCGACCAAAATATTTAGACGCGCATATAAATAGCCAAATAAGGGCACCTTTTGAATCGAACTCTTGCCGACAAACGAAAAATAGTTCGGCAGAATCTTGACAAAAGCAGGAATATCTAAATAAGAAAAATGGTTTGCACAGAATACATAAACCTGCTTGGAATCTAATTTCTGTTCAGAGATAACTTCAAAACGTAAGAAACCAAAAGCAAAAAATAAGCGTGACCAAACACGAACTAATTTGTGCGCATATCGCTTGGTATCCCTATGCTGCAAGCAAATTACCATAAAAGGATAAAGCGCAAGAAACCAGCCAATAAACCAAAAACCGGTCCATACAGAGTATAGACCGATTAGCGGATTTGATAAATAAGGATTTTTTTTCTTCATGGGTAAACCCTGAAATTTATTCTACGATACCCAATTGAACCGTATTGGTTTTCTTTGTGGTATGCGCAGGAATGGAAAGTGTCGTTACAAAAACGTCGCCTACCGATAATAATTGTTCTTTTTTCAAGCGATCAACCATGCCTTGAACTGTTTTCTCAGCACTTTCTGATGCAGCATCGTAATAGAATACTTTCACACCCCATAACAAGCCCATCGTTGACATCAACTGCTTATTGTTCGTAAATACGTACAAATCAGCTTTGGGACGGTGTGCAGATAATTTAAATGCAGTTTGACCAGAATTCGTTATGCAAAGGATTGCTTTGGCTTTCGAGTCACGTGCTAAACGACATGCCCCCGAAATCAAACGATCTGTTAACGTTACATTAGGCGTGTTTGCTAATGCGTGATTCTTGAAATAAATCGCTGCCTCATCTCCACGAACGATTTCAATCGCATTCTGCTGTTGTTCTACAACCTCATGAATATGAGCCATTGTCTCAACGGCTTTAATTGGATAAGCACCCGAAGCAGATTCTCCAGACAACATCGTTGCTGATGCACCTTGCAATACCGCATTCGCAACGTCAGATGTCTCCGCACGTGTAGGAACTGGGTTTGTGATCATGGACTCCAACATCTGTGTGGCCACAATAACAGGCTTACCAGCTGCCGTACATTTCTCAACCATTACTTTTTGCAAGTAAGGAACTACTGCACCATCCATTTCCACACCTAGGTCACCACGCGCAACCATGATTGCATCTGTAGCCTCAATGATTTCATCTAAATTATCGATTGCCTCAGGCTTTTCGATTTTGGCGATAACTTTCGCTGATTTGCCGTATGCTTTGATTTTATCCTTGATATCCCAAATATCAGATGCTTTGCGAACAAAAGACAAGGCAATCCAATCTACACCATGGTCCAAACCAAAATATAAATCAGCCGTATCTTTTTCCGTCAAACATGGTAATGAAACCTTCGTTCCAGGAAGGTTAATGCCTTTTTTCGACTTTAAAATTCCACCATAAACAACCTCGGTCACAACTTCTTTCTTCTCTTTATCAATGGAAAGTACTTTAACCTCTAAGTTACCGTCATCCATCAAAATACGCTCACCTACGTTGACGTCTAAGTACATGGAAGTATACGTCGTTCCTACCTTTTCAGATGTTCCTAACAGGTTTTCATCCATCGCAAAAATTAATTGCTTTCCAGCCTCCAAAGGCACACCATTGTTCTCAACTAATTGCGTACGAATTTTAGGACCTTGTAAGTCTTGTAAAACAGTTAGATTTAAACCTAACTCATCGCTAATCGAACGAATAGTCTGTAAGCGTGCTAAATGATCTTCATGCGTTCCATGAGAAAAATTTAGACGGAAAATATTCACTCCTGCTTGAGCTAATTGGATTAAAGCTTCTCTTGTTTCAGATGCTGGGCCTACAGTGGCAACAATTTTTGTTTTGCGTTGGTACGACATAGATTAGTTTAGTCAAATTACATTGCAATTTACATTTTAGTCGGCAAAAAATGGAATTAAATCAAGATAATAAACCCGATTTTTTGTAAAAATTTAAGAATCCAATGCTAAACCACTCCTTGCATCTAATTTTTTATCCGTTTAATCCTATGCAATGAGGAACATAAAAAAAGGAGCCCTACTGAGCTCCTTTCATTATATTTTAATGCGGTTAGTTTTCCCACATATCATGCTCCATTTCAAGTAACTTATACTCGAGCAATTGCGACATCATCAACCCTTCTTTTTCTCCCCCATAAAGGTCAGTCAAGAATTTATTCTCAACGTTGCCTTTTTTAATGATACGAGCTTGGAACATACGTAAATCAAACGCATCTGCCATGTTCTTATGTTGCATTTCATTTTCCGAATTATACCAAATGCAATTGGGATTCGAACGGAACAATTTATACAAATCCTTGTAACGGAATGAAGCAACAGGCTTATCAAAACCAGCTTTTGTTTTGGAAGCTGGGATTATCAAACTAATTGACTGAATATCAAAATACAAACGAGAACGACGACGATCGATGATCGCATCTTCGCGAATTTCCAAAATCGACAATTCCTTCGGAAAGTAATATGAAACAGCTGCAACAGCTGGCTTTTGCTCGAATGCATCTTTTGCCGGTGCACCTGCAGGTTTTGTAGCTCCACCCCAGCCATCATCAGTTCCTGCTGTTTTTGTCGCAGCACCCTCAGCACCAAAACCTGCTGCTTTTTCTGCATCAGATAAAGCTACTTGCTCCGATTGCTCTTCCATTTTCAAGTTATCTTGAAATTGCTCCGGTGTTAATTTCGTCAACAAAGAATCGTTTGCATAAGGAGTTAAAACACCTGCTTTCACCCAATCCAAAATGAACTTCGAGATCTCATTATTAACAGAGAAAAAAGGCTGATTGATTTTCTCATTCAAATCCATCCGACGCCAAAGACGTGCCTTGTAATGAATGCTTGATTCATCGATAGGACGAACTGAATTTTGATTTGGTGGCAATGGCTTTTCTTGTGCTTGAGCAACATAACCCAAAACAGTCAAGCCCAATAACAACAAATACTTATTTACTAATTTCATACGATTCATGTTAATTCAAAGGAATGTTTTTCGCCATGGTAAATGGAATGGTTTCAACAGCTCCTTTAAAATTCTTCCGTTGAACTCCTTTAATTTCAATGTAATAGCGGTCACCTGCCTGCGCCTGTGCAGCTAATTTAGCAATCGACCCAGAACCTTGTAAGGTAATATCATCAATTTTCCGTTGACCACGTGCTAAAGCTACATACAATTCCGAAACACGGAAATTAGCATCTTCTGGATTCGTCGATTTAAATGACTCATCCGCAATCGCACGGGCATCAATCGTACGTAAACCAGATGCACTTGCTCCACGCTTTTCATCCAATTCTCCCCCATTCCCAAAAACACGAACTTCGGGTCTTGGAACACGTCGCACACGGAAAGTTTCTTTTCCTAGCAAGGTCCCGCCATTCGCAATGTTCAAGGTAACGGTTGCCGCAGAAGGCACAATCGTAACTTTACCCCGATTCTGTCCTCCGATTGCTTCTCCACCATCTGCAGAAAAAGAAGGATTCCACAATGCTCCCAAACCTGGACTTGCAACACTCAAGCGATTCGCACAGCCCAAATAAAGTGCTGGCAATGTCGCCGTTTCGATGTTATAGGTTGGCTTCAACACAAAATATTCCTTCTGAATTGTTTCTGTCTTAGGTCCTAGTGGACTCATATATGAAACAGATGCCGTATAAGTCTTTTTAGATAAGCCATTCGCATCGAATCCGCCACCTGAAGTCTTGAATTTGATTTGACCCCGACCATCAATAACCGGAATGGATGATCCATTAAAACTCATGCGAGGAGTAAAACCACTCGAAGTTGCCGCAATAAATACCTCAGCTTGGTATTCCATCCCAGCAACAACGGTATTGGCATTCGCAGATACTTGCGCAAATACTTTATCAAACTTAATTTCCTTCGCCCCTACCTTCGCAGCTAATTGCGCTAATACATCACTTTCATATCGACGAACTTCTGCTTGCTTTTGAGAAATCGTCGCCATCGCAGCAGGTACTGGAGTTTGAGCAAAATTTAATTCCGCAAAATCCTTATTCGCTTGGTTCGCGTCCTTGCTCGCAATCGGATCCGATTTCGCATCATTCGCCAAGGATGGGAATTTTGTACCCGGATCTGCTAATTTCTCCAAATCCTGCACATATTTCGTGAACAAAGCTTGTAGTTTGTAAGCTTCCCCAGATTTGTTTGAACCTACCATCAAGGTAAAAACTTTTTCCTCTTCTTTTGGGTTTTTAATATTGCCTGTCTCAGGATCAATCCCCCCACCAGCTTCTAAAATTTGACCTTTCAATGCATCCAAGTGGTTGACGAGAGCATCCGCTAAACGACGAACCTCATTCGCGCGTTTTACTACATCCGCATAGGCACCTGGATTTGGCAAATCTTTGATTCGCTCCTCAATTCCCTGAACCATACCTTTGTTTTTGGATGTCGCCGATTGATTGGCAATTTCCAAACTCGAATTCAGAATCGTAAACTTTTGTAATAATGCATCAGATACCTGCAAAGCAAGTAATGCCGTCAGAACTAAATACATCATCCCGATCATTTTCTGCCGGGGTGTTTCTTTTAAACTAGCCATATTATCTAAGCTGTAATAAAATCAATAATTATCCTTTCATAGCAGTCAACATGCTGCCATACACTTGATTTAATGCCTGTATGTTGGCATTCAACTTAGCTAATTCTGCTTTGAATTGCTCTGCATCTTTGGAGGTCGAAGCAATCTGCTCCACCGTGGTATTCACGTTTCCATAATATCCATTAATTGCTTTCAAATGCTTGCTTGACTCTTGGATTTCAGTCTCATAAATCGCATTCAAGGCAGCTAATTGATCACCAGCCTTCGCATATTGTTGTGCATATTTCGCAGCTTCTGTCGAAGAAACCGAAATTGATCCCAACGAAGCATTCGCATCAGCAACTGTTTTGTTCAATGAACCTAAAGAAGCAGATGATGCATTTAAAGATTGTACAAAATCATTCGCAGCACCTGTCGCCTTCGTAATTTCTTGCAAGCTATTGGCCGTCTCAGTCAAACCTTTCAAGCTCTTCGTCAAGTTCTCAACCACATCCGCTCCTAAACCAGATTGATTAGCTAAATTCGATAGACCATTTCCAGCAGGACGAGGTGTAGCTTCGCCACCTACTAATTCTGGGTAAACATTTTCCCAGTTATATTCTTTTTCCGGTTTAGCTTGAATATATAACACACCAAACAAAATAAAAATGGCTGCTTCTGTGAACATGCCGACCATCAACATCTCATTAGCACCTTCCCAGTGAACAATTTTAAACAATGCTCCAATAATAACCACAGCAGCACCAAAACTCGCCACTACATTGATTGATTTTTCTAATCCTTTCATTTGTCTAATCTTTTATTTCTTTTTGAATTATTTCTTTAAAGCTGGACGTCCTAGGTAACGCATCATCGATCTAAAACCAATGTAAGACCGCTTCTTGTTTTGCAACTCATATGCACGTGTACCTGTTTCCAAGTAGTAAGCAATATCTTTCCAAGATCCTCCTCGTACTACTTTACGTGGCTCATCCGCATCTTTATTCACTGTATTTAAATCCCATGTTACTGCAGATGCATTGTCTGAATATGCATCTTCACACCATTCGGCTACGTTACCGGACATATTGTACAAACCAAAATCATTTGGATCATACGCATTTGCTGGTGCTGTGTACGCATATCCATCCGCATCATAGTTACCCCGATGTGGCTTAAAGTTAGCCATCAAACATCCTTTCGCATTCGCCACATAAGGATTTCCCCAAGGGTATTTAGCAGATGCGCGACCACCACGTGCTGCCCATTCCCATTCAGATTCAGATGGCAACTCAAAACGCGGCAAAATGTACATTCCTTGTTTCTTACGATATTCGTTCATCATTTTTGAGCGCCATAAACAGAAATATTTGGCAGCTTCCCAACTAACCCCTACTACTGGATATTGATCGAAAGCAGGACTTGAAAAATAATACTCCAACATCGGATCGCCGTTGTGATAGGTAAAATCACTCTTCCAAACCGTTGTGTCTGGGTAGAATTCAGTCATGATTTTATCCTCTCCTAGTACAGAGACGGAGTCTTTTAATAAGGAATTTGTGAATTGACGATACTCGTGATTCGTGATTTCCGTATCATCCATGTAAAATGCCGCCACCGTCACACGCTTATTGAAGCTGATTCCGGAGCGAGAAACATCTTCATCAGCCTGACCCATCATGTAACTTCCTGAGGGTACGAGTACCATTCCATACGGTGTAGGTTGGCTCCAGCCCTTACGAGAACTTGCAACGATTTCCCCATTTTCGATACCTGGAGCATCTTTTGTAGCCTTTCCAAATTTCAATCCTCCTTTTTTTGAAGAAGAACCTCCTTTTGAACTACTCAGGGTTTTTGAACTACTTGAGCCCCCTTTAGAACCACCACAACCCGCCAGGATTGCAGTTAATGCAAGGGCTGACAACATGATTGTCAAAGGCTTTCCAACAAATTTAAAATTCATAAAAACGAATTATTATATCTTTTTTTTAAACGAGATCAATCTCAAAAAATTGTGTTCAACGTATAGAGCATACACAATTAAATCAAATTCCTCAAAATTAAGGGAATTTCTAATAATACATGCACGATACCCCCCATTTTTTTGTAACATTTTCAAGATTCCCTAATTAAATCTTGGTGTCTTGATGGGAACAAAACGAGATGAGGTCTGAAAACTAGGCAATACAAATCGCAACATAAGTTCATGTGAAAGATTCGACTTCGTATTGGAGTTGATGACCGTCAAATCAAGCGCATAAGCAAGATCTAATCGATTATTCAAAATCGACACGCCCGCCATGATCGTTGCCGCATCGTCCCAACGATATCCTGCACCCATCCAAAACTGACGTTGATATATCACCTTCGCCCCCACCTGGGACGAAACTACTCCATTGTAATAGTTGACCTGCGCAAAAGGACTCCATTCAATTTGATCACTTATCGAAAGATTCGCCCGAACATGCGCATTTGCTGCTAATTCATTGTCCAATTTCAGACTAGGATTACCAAAATCATAAACTGATTGATTCAGATGTGAAATACCAAGACCTAATTCCAACAAATCAGTTGTGTACATAAGACCAGCATTAAAATCAGGCAATGCTTGTGAAACTTGTTTACCGGACAATTCTATGGCAAGTGGATCATTGGAATCCCGCACACGAAAAACGCGCCCATCAAATGATTTAGTCTGCATACCAAATCCCATACCCATGGAGAATGCTGCCCCATTCGCCAAAGGCAAATGATAAGCTACTTGTAAGCGAACGACCTGTTGCCCAACTCCTGAAGGTGTTTTATCATGCATCACAATCATTCCCATACCTACATGTTGAAAATTCAGCGGCAACGATAAGCCTACAATACTCGTCCCTAAATTACCAGCCCCATCTTGCGTCGTCTCATATGAAGTCCATTGATTCCGGTAATGGGTTTGCACATAAGCATCGCGACCAGCGCCCGCAGCGGAAGGATTAAAATAAAGTGTATTGAGGTGATATAAACTCAAACCTGGATTTTGTTGTGCATAGACTCCTGAGCTGATACAGCTAAGTAGTAGTAATCCCAAAACGTATTTAAATCCCTGCATCGTGATGAATTAGCAAAAGCTGAGCTAAAAATAAACAAAATAAGCTAAGCGGGATAGCATCGAACAAAAAAAAGCTCCATCGCTGGAGCTTTTCTATTATTTGTTGGCCTGCTTGATGTAATGTTCCAATGCTCCAGTCATCGATGGAGCATTGGGCATCGGAGCTTGAATATCTAAAATAAGCCCAGCATCATGAACAGCTTGAGCTGTCGTGGGACCAAAAGCTGCCAATCTCGTGTTATTCTGCTTGAAATCAGGGAAATTTTCGAACAAAGAAGTAATTCCCGACGGGCTAAAAAACGCGATTACATCGTAGAACACATTCTCCAAATCCGAAAGATCCGCAGAAACCGTTTCATACATCACAGCCTCTGTTAACTGAAAATCATTCGTCCCCATGTAATCCGGCAAATCTTTTTGGCGCTTATTCGAGCAAGGAAACATAAATTTCTCTGTCTTATGCTTTTTTATTACCTCCAATAAATCAAGCGCCGTTTTCGTACCTGTAAAAATCTTTCGCTTACGAATAACGATGTATTTATGTAAATAATTAGCCGTTTGCTCCGTAATACAGAAATACTTCATATCGGCCGGAACCTCGATCTTTGCTTCTTTGCAGATGCGAAAGAAATGATCAATCGCATTACGACTGGTAAAAATGATTGCTGTGTGCGATAAAATATCAATTTTTTGCTTTCTGAAATCCTTGTAAGAAATCCCTTTTACATCAATAAATGAGCGAAAATCGACTTTGACATCATATTTGCGCTCAATCTCAGAATAAGGGGATTTAGCGGCATCTGCAGGAGCAGCTTGAGTAACCAGGATACTTTTTACTTTTTTCAACCGACTTGCATCTGGCTGAACAACATTTGCAACTACACTCATAATACAATATTCTAATGAAGCACTTCTATCTAGCCTAAGACTAAAAATGCCTGCAAATATACGACAAATTTTATCAAATAATTATCTGTCTTTACATGTATTCGGGAAAAATCAATTCCCTTAGTCCAAATACCATCACCTGACCTTCCATCAAAATCAAATAGGCAAGTAAAGACAATTGATTCACTTGATAGGTCCGTCGAAATACTTGAAAAAAATAAAGCGCCCGAATAACAAAATAGGCGGTAATCAGATAAGAAATGTAGGTTAAATTGACGGGATACATGGGCCCCATGTAAACCGAAAATAAACTCAACAAGCCAAACAAAACAATAAAGAATTGAAGATTTGCTTGAATCGATTTAAAATAATGCGCCTCGGCGATGTGCGGCAAGCGAAATAAATTCGTGAATAATTTATATACGAAATACCGACTTACAAACAATAAAAACCCCAACATAGTCCGCGAAAGAATAAATCCAATTGCAGGCAAAAAATGCTGCATATTTTCCTGAGATTCAAAAAAAGCATCCTTCGATTGATTTAACAAACCATTATAAAATGAAAAGCAAGCGGTGATCAAACTTAATAATCCAATGACCAACAGATTGGGGAATGCAAAGGCATTCTTGAGCAATACTTCTTCCTTAATTTCCCAATGTATCCAATCGGAGAACCGAAAATAAGCTGCAAAATATCGAGGAAAAGCAGCAAATAAAACGCCTAAGAAAAACAAAATGATAATAAAGGCCGTACCAAAAAACTGATTGAATAAATAGGCATTTCTTTGCCTTAAATTCAACATGTCCGTAAAAGCAACATTAGCCTCCTCCGCTTTTCTTTCCAACAAAACAACTTTTGGAAGCCCCACCATGTTTGCGTGATAAAAACTCAAATACAAAGGGCCTGAAATCGGATAAACAGCTTGCAGACTATCAACCGACCATCGATAGAGTTTGCCCTTACTCAAATGACTATGAAAGGTTCCTTGTATGAAAAGCACATAATCATCATCCATCTCCATCCGTAGGTACGTATGTGGAAATTCAGTTAATGAAATCGCTAGCGACTTTGACTTGTAATTGTAGTGCTTCCCAGGAATGTATGGTAGAAACGTCTTTATATGAGGCTGATAGACAAGCCAAGCCTTGTCCAATGGTTGAACATGCTGCCATTTGTCTGCTTTCAATTTTAGCGAAAGCAATAAAAGAAATAATAAAAAAAATCTGCTAATCTTCCGCAAAGGAAAATGACTAGCAGATTTTGAACTAAAAGGAATCATCCTTGTTGAATTATTTTCCAGCTAATGCTTTGATCATCGTTTCGCCGATATCTGCTGGAGAGTAAACTACGTGAATACCACATTCTTGCATGATCTTCATTTTCGCTTCTGCTGTATCATCTGCACCACCGATGATAGCACCTGCGTGACCCATACGACGACCTTTCGGTGCTGTTTGGCCTGCGATGAAACCTACAACAGGTTTACGATTTCCGTCTGCTTTGATCCAACGAGCTGCTTCCGCTTCCATGCCTCCACCAATCTCACCGATCATCACGATACCTTCTGTTTCAGGATCGTTCATCAACAATTCAACAGCTTCTTTTGTCGTTGTTCCAATGATTGGATCTCCACCTATACCGATCGCAGTTGTTTGACCTAAACCAGCTTTTGTCAATTGATCTACCGCTTCATACGTCAACGTACCCGACTTGGAAACGATACCTACACGACCTTTTTGGAAGATAAAGCCTGGCATGATACCAACTTTACATTCGTCAGCCGTCATAACACCTGGACAGTTTGGCCCAATCAAACGACAGTCATGATTTGCAATATATTCCTTTGCAACAATCATGTCTTTGGTAGGAATACCTTCTGTGATACAAATAATCACTTTGATACCTGCATCTGCAGCTTCCATAATCGCATCCGCAGCAAATGCTGGCGGAACAAAAATAATCGACGTATCTGCACCTGTTTTCGCAACTGCATCTGCTACCGTGTTAAAAATAGGACGTTCTAAGTGAGTTCCTCCTCCTTTTCCTGGGGTCACCCCTCCTACCACTTGTGTACCATATGCAATCATTTGCTCTGCATGAAAGGTACCTTCAGTTCCTGTAAAACCTTGTACTATAATTTTCGAATTCTTGTTAACTAAAACACTCATTTCGTAGGGGTTAAATAAACGTAGGCGTAAAATTTTTCCAAAGGTACAAATTATTGATAATATTCATCGAAATCCTTTAATCGGATGAAATAAAAATTCGAACAGATTTTTTTATGTAAATTCGAATTCCAATTTAATCCCATGCTCAAACATTTACACATACAGAACTACGCACTCATTGACTCTGTCAATTTGAGCCTTTCTGATGGCTTGAGCGTCATTACCGGAGAAACCGGGGCCGGAAAATCCATTCTATTAGGTGCCATAGCCTTATTGATGGGTGCCCGTGCCGACGGGAAATCGCTTTTCGATCCCGAAAAAAAATGCATCATCGAAGGAAGTTTTTCTTTAGCAAACTATCCTCATATTCGAGAACTCTTTGAAGAAGAAGGCTTGGACTTCGAAGATCCTTGCATTATTCGTCGGGAAATTAACCCCCAAGGAAAATCACGAACCTTTGTCAATGACAGCCCGGTAACCTTGGATTCCTTGCGGAAAATCGGCCAAGAATTAATTGACATACATTCACAGCAAGATACATGGTGGATGTCGCATGCAGACTTTAGCCTGGAATTCGTGGACAGTTTTGCCCAAAACCAAGTCCTCAAAAACGAATATTCCCAAGCCTTTCAAGCATACGCACAAGCTCAAGCGCGCGTTGAGGACTTAATCAAACAAGCCGCATCTGGGATGCAGGGGCTTGATTTTATGCAATTCCAATTTCAAGAACTAGAAACGGCCCAATTACATAGCGATGAATATGAAGGCTTGGAAATTGCGGTAGAAAAAGGTGAAAATGCAGAGCAAATTCACGAAAAATTAGCAGGATTAGCTAACCTAATGAGTTTAGATGAGCTATCGATTGGCCAACAAATGCGTATGGCACTGCAGCAAATGCAGGCCTTAAGCAAATGGGACCCCACCTATGAGGCTTGGAAGGCACGATTGGATAGTATCTGGATTGAACTTAAAGACCTAAGCAATGAAATCGAACGAGAAGCTGAGGATTTTCAATCCGATCCAGCGAGCTTACAACGTCAACAGCAACGTTTGGATTTACTAAATCGACTATTACAAAAATATCAAGTAGCTGATATTACCTCCCTCATTGAATTGCGCAATCAATTGGACGATCAAATTGCAAGCTTTGCTAACATGGATGAATCGATTGCCAAGGCAAAAGATCAGTTAGCAAAAGCACAAGATCAGGCAGAAAAAGCCGCAGCCCAACTTAGCAAAAGCAGGAATCAGGTTTTAGATTCAATTGTCTTGCAGCTAACAAATTCGCTGGCTGCTTTGGGAATTCCCAATGCAACATTGGCCTGGGAAAATACTCAACGCGAAATGCGTTCAAACGGAATTGATAAAATCCAATTGTTATTTTCCGCCAATAAAGGCCTAAGTCCAAAACCTTTTAAACAAGTTGCATCTGGTGGTGAATTAAGTCGTTTGATGCTTTCGATCAAACATTTATTAGCACAGAAACGCGCATTACCTACCTTAATTTTAGATGAGATTGACACGGGTGTTTCAGGGGAAATTGCGATTAAAATTGGTCAGATGTTGTCCCAAATGAGTCAAGGACACCAGCTCATTGCAATCACCCATTTACCTCAAATTGCTGCAGCCGGTACGACACATTGGTATGTTTACAAAGATCACGCGGGGGAAAAAACGGTTTCAAGTCTAAGAGAATTGAAAGGGGAAGAGCGCGTGGATGAAATCGCTAAGATGATCGGAGGCCAAGATGGCTATGTCGAACTAAAAGATAATGTCAGAAAATTAATTCAAGCAAATCATGTTGAATAAGCTATTCATATTTGGAGTCATATTGTGTCTTGTTTCCTGTTCTCAGGCTGAAGAAAAATTAAGCGAGGAATTACAGAGAAAAGTATTGGGCTTACATGATGAGTTAATGCCTAAGACAGAGGAAATTGTTTCATTACAATCACAACTGGATAGCCTGTCCACAGGCAAGGATTCTGTTCATGTCAACAAACTGAAAAAGGCATTAGCTAAATCAGATCAAGCCATGATGGATTGGATGCATCAATTCTCGATCGACAGCCTAGCTAAGATGGATGTCAAAGCTAAAGTCGAATATTTAGGCAAGCAATACAATCAATTAAAGGATTTACAAAAACTAACAGATTCAACCCTACATGCAGCTAAAGCCTATCGCCCTTAATGTTTTAGTAGTTTTAAGCTTAATCATAGCAAGCTGCCAAGAAAAGAAATCTTTGCCTTTTTTAGGACCTAAGGACACACACCTTATTGATGGAAAAGTGGATACAATCTACCATCAAATTCCACCGTTTCGTTTTTTGAATCAGGATTCCACATGGGTTAGCGAAAAGGATTTGTCAGGTAAAATTTACGTAGCCGATTTCTTTTTTACTTCCTGTCCGACCATTTGCCCCAAAATGAAAACGCAACTATTAAGAATATATGAACGTTACGCATCAAATGATCAGATACGCATACTTTCGCACAGCATTGACCCTACTTTTGATACGCCAATCGTCTTGAAACAATACGCAGAACGTCTACAAGTCAAAGCGCCCCGCTGGAATATGTTGACCGGCGATAAAGCAGCTATCTATAAGTTGGGCGAAAAATCTTACATGGTAACTGCCCAAGAAGACAAAAACGAAGCAGGTGGTTTTGTCCATAGTGGAGCCTTTATATTGGTAGATAAAAACCGACATGTTCGTGGTATCTATGACGGTACACAAGAAACAGAAGTCAATCATTTGATTGAAGACATTGAAATCCTTTTACAAGAAAAATAATGAAGTCGATTCTATTTATCAGCCTAGTTGTATTGTTCGCATCTTGCCAAAGCAAAGAGGAAATCATGTACCAACAATACGTCGTAGAAGGGAGATCAATCTATGAAAAAAACTGTGCGAATTGTCATCAAAGTAATGGAAGCGGATTACGCGATTTATATCCAGCATTAGCTAAAACGGATCTTTGGAAAAGAGTAAATGCACAACAACTCGTTTGCATCATCAAGCAAGGACAAAAGGGCGAAATTAAGGTGAATGGAAAGTCCTACTCAGGATATATGCCAGCGAACACGAAACTAGAGGCGATCGATATTGCCGAACTTGTAACATTTATGAAAGACAACTGGGGAGATAAAAAAATCTATACGTTTGATGAGGCACGAACTGCCTTAAAAAATTGTCCCTAATTTGTTGGCAATTCATCCACCGTTAAGACCGAATTACTAACTCGGCGTAAAGAGTAGGTGGAAAAATCCTGCGCGGCATCAAAACCCACGCCATGTACGATGTCAGTTCGAGTTTTAATCGAAACAGGCTTAGTGGTAAATATCCGCTTTTCATCGGGCAGCCAAGTAAACTCATCCGTTTTCATGACCTCCCCTTTCAGCACATTGTTAATGACCACATGCCCCATCAATTTATAGGAATTATCTGTACGGAAGAAGTGTGCAGAGTCTCCACGAATTTGCGAGCTAACATTTCCCAACTTATCATAAAACCAGAGCTTCATTTCTTTGGGATAAATTCGATCCTCCGTTGGTGATGTAATTTGTTGGTCTGTAATCATGTGCACGACTGTCCGGCCAGAATCAGAATAAACCATATCTATCCCTAAAAGCTCCGATTTAGGTCCGCGATAGACACGTTTATCCTCGGCTGGCTCTTTTTGACAAGACCAATAAAAAAGAGAAATCACCACAAATAGCAGGAATCTCAAGCAAGCAAACATGGGATTAATCAATTTTAACTTTACGGAACCAGATGTCACCTAATGTTAATCCAATCACCAAGCGATGGTATTGTTCTTCTAACATATTATCTGCTAAAGTTCCACGTTTACCCAATTGATAAGAGACATTAATATAGTTCAAGAAATTACGCAAAGGCAATGCAACACCAAAAGAAACACTTTGATCTTTTGCATACTTTCCATTACCTGCAAAATCATATGGTGTTAGCGTTTGGGTGACACCTACGCGATAAGTAACGCGTTTAAAGAAATTCGAAATCGATTCGAAATCTGGTGTATATTCAGCGCCAATTGAAACTTGTTGGCTTACAGGCAACACAGTACTTCGGCCTAAATTATTGTCTACTTTCGACCAATCCGTCCGTACATAATCCACGCCTACCATCCAATGTGCTAATCGCTCAACACTCAAACCAACCCGAGAAGAAACTGGTAACTGCTGAGTCAACGATTGCGATTTTGCCAATGTATCAGAATTTATAACATTCAGTCCGCCTAAATCATATGTCACAAAGCGCTTTAACACGGTTGAATTCAATGTTGGGCTTAAATCCATCGTAGCTCCTAAATTCATCACAATATCATCTTTTAACACTTTTCGCCATGCAGCCCCTGCTTTAAATGTGAAGTCATTGTAATGTGTTTGGTTTTCTAACTGAACTTTGTAATACTGTCCATCTGAAAGATTTTGTGTACCCACATTACGATTCACTGCACCGAACAAAAATCCAATTTCTAGACCGAGATAGAATTCCTTCCCAATCCGCACGCCGTTCGATATCGATAATTTACTAACACCACCATCTCCTTTGTAAGAATACAATAAACTATCGACACCTAAGACGTTTAGGCGACGATATGAACGTGTTTCATAATTAACAGACGAATAAGGACGCACACCAAAAGACATGGTCCAACGATTAGGAATGACTGGGACGGTAAGATTCACCGACTGGTAATTGCCCCCTAAAACTTGTTGGCGCTGGCGGTAATCTTGCATGTTTTTCAATTCGACATTAACACCCGCTTCGAACATGGTGTAATGATTTCGTACCAAAAGCGCAGGGTTAATTTGATTTGTATAAATACCATTGGAATTTGAAACACCAATACCACCCATCATGGAATTAGAAGGTGTTTCCGGCGTGTATAATTCACCCATACCTATGTAGGAAAGAGGCGAATTAACGATCGTTTGTGCGTTTGCACTTGACAACCCAGCAACAAAAATAACGAGCAAAAGCCCAAACGATGCTAAAACCTTTTTATTCAAATGAGTCAATTGATTGTAAATCATGCGGTTAAAATTCCTCCCTTTTATATCTTTCAAGTCTGCAAAGGTCGTAATTTTTTTCATAATCGAGTAAGATATTAGCTATATTTGAAATCATAATTTGAGAATCCTGCATGGAGCACTTAAGCAATTGGTATTTTTTAGAAAACTCAGCGATTGATTTACTTTTATTCGCCACCATTCTCGTCATTGGTTTAGTATTCAAGCGCCTTATTTCCAATTTCTTTTCTAAAATCGTATTGCGATTTTTCCCCGATTCGTCTATTACTATTCAAGACTGCGTTCATCTATTGAGAAAGCCTTTTGAATTATTAGTTTTTTGGATATTCCTTTACCTAGCCGCTCAAAACCTACATATCCCTGAATCTTGGCATTGGGTTTCAATTGAGAATTTTGGCATTCGCTATTTAATGTCCAAATCATTTGAAACTACCATTATAATTACAACGACCTGGGTCATCATTCGTCTAATGAAAGTGGTTATTTTAGTTGCGCAAGTCAAATGGCAAGGAATCGAGCAAAAATCCAAGCAGCAATTCATTCCCTTTTTAAACGACCTTTCGCTCGTTTTTATTATCGCAGGATGTGCATTTGTTTTGTTAGGTCGTGTTTTTGAAGTGGATGTTGTGGCATTGATCACAGGATTAGGACTTGGGGGGTTAGCATTGGCATTAGCAGCTCGCGAGACACTTGAAAATCTGTTCGCCTCATTTACGATTTTCTTAGACTTACCCTTCGTCGTGGGTGATAGTATACAAGTTGGGGCCATCACAGGCGACATCGAAAAGATAGGTTTCAGAAGTACACGGCTTCGTGGGAATGATGGCAACCTTATTGTCATACCCAATCGATTATTAACATCGCAATCCTTAGAAAACTTAAGTGAACGAGATTACCGCCGGGCGAAATTCATCCTGACTTGCGACTTAAATACGAGTCCCGAACAAATCAATGCCGCTATTCAATTAATTACCTCAGGCATCATACAAGAGGATTTATGTAGAAAAAAAGAACCTAAGGTTGTCTTTGAAGGCTTTGGCCCATATTCGTTGGATATATCCGTGATGTTTTTTGTGGAGACGAAGGATTTAGCTGTATACCAACAAATCAAGCAACGAATCAATATGCAAATATTGGAGATCCTTAACCAAGTAAAAATCACCTTAGCAAGTAGCGTAAGCGCATGAATAAAATCCAGTTGAGCTTACTTGTAGCCATTTGCAGCGGCATTGTATTGCTTCATTTCTACCACTTATCTGCCTATCTAATCAACTTCCCTACTTGGGGAGATGACTTGATCTTTTTATCTTATTCTAACGATTTACCAAGTTTCACTTTCCAGGAGTTTTGGAATCGAACATGTGAATTTCATAGTTATATTCACCGCATTGCGATAGCAAGATTAATAACAGCCGTCTATGCCATTTTTCAACCAGAATTTGATTTTAAAGAATTAACGATATGGGCAAATCTGCTCACCCTTTCGGTATTATATCCCTTAACCAAACTATTAATTCGCAATCAAATAAACCTTTGGCATTTAGTTGCATTGGTAGCCTTGCTGTATGCCCCCAATGGAAATTTAGACAACTTTGCATTAATCGGTGTTTTACAGCACATGAGCTCGCTCGTTTTTCTCATTTGGATAGCTTATGGACTTAGCGATGAGAAACATCGATCATGGGGAATTTGGCTTTCCTTATTGTATCCGATGTTCAGCACAGAAGGCTTGGCATTTATCCCTTGCACAATTTTATTGTTGATCTATTTACGGGATTCCCGCGTTTGGCTTTATGGTGTAGGTGGGGCGATTGTTTTCTATTGCTACTTCCTGGGTTATACATCTCCAGAAACTATTCCATCTTCGGGATCACTCGCCGATAAACTTCTCTTTACCATCAAAGGTACAATCGTCTTTGTGGGTGGAGCAATCAAGAAAGACATGACCCTAAGTGTAATCATGGGAAGTTTATTTGTAGGCTACATTGCGTTCATTATCTGGAAATACCATCAAACAAAGAACAGTGCATTGCTTTTTTCAGGTTTAATCCTCATCCAACTCATGGCCGTGGGGGCAATGATTACACTAGGCCGCGGGAACGCACAAGCAGGAGATTTAGATGCCTTATTTTCTGAACGCTTTTCTAGTTATGGGATCGTGTTTATCCTCATTAGCTATTTCGCAGCCATTCAGCCAGCCATGTTCAACTTTTCATCTACAAGACTATGGCTGCTTATTCCCGCATTGCTTTGGTCGGGCGTTTCTATGGTCGTCGCTGAACCCAAATTAAAAAATCTACATACCCGATTAGTCGCAGATGCAAGTAATGCATATCACTTCAATACCCATACGCTCTATCGCCTGGCGGAAAAAGAAACCTATCTTCTGAAGAAATCAGGACGCTATACTTTCCCTAAAGAAGTTATTAAGTTGGCATCAGTCCAAGGAAATCCGCAAGCTATGCAATTAAAGCCTATGCCCGTCTATGAAGTGGACATTCAAGAATATCGAATTGCTGCGACAGGTATACTTTTGGTCGAACGAGCAAACAAACCATTTCTATTTTTACCTATCAACTCCCTGAGCCACAGTGTTAAAATAAAAAAAGACATCCCCTTTGATCAGAAGATGTCTCGTTATGTACTGATTCCAACAAATTAATTATCCAATTAATTCTTTCAAATCTTCGTCGTGAATCATTTTACGTGCATCCGCCATTAAGAGGAAACGCGTGTAAATCTTATCCAATTCGGGTTTCTCAAAATCAAAACCTAGGAGACTTAGGCGGTGGCGTAACGCCGCGCGACCAGAACGCGAAGTTAAAACAATCGCGGACGAAGGAACTCCAACATCCTCTGGATTCATGATTTCATAATTTTGGGCATGCTTCAAGAACCCATCTTGGTGAATTCCCGACGAGTGAGCAAATGCATTGGCCCCTACAACAGCCTTATTAGCTTGCACGGGCATACCCATTAAATTGGAAACTAAACAACTTGTCGGATAAAGATACTTGGGATTAATTCCTGTCGAATAACCCAAATCCTTATGCACATTTAAAATCATGGCAACTTCTTCCAAAGAAGTATTACCAGCACGTTCTCCGATTCCATTTATGGTCACCTCTACCTGGCGAGCTCCTGCTTGAATCCCTGCAATCGTGTTAGCCGTTGCCAAACCTAAATCGTTGTGGTTATGCATCGAAATCGTCGCCTTATTAATATTATCCACATGCTCGTACAAATAAGAAATACGATCATACATTTGATTAGGCAATAAATAACCCGTCGTATCTGGCAAGTTAACAACCGTTGCACCCGCTTTGATTACTTCAGATGTCAATTTGGCTAAGAAAGGTAAATCTGCCCGACCGGCATCTTCAGCAAAAAACTCCACATCCTCAACGAAAGATTTCGCATATTTGACAGCCCAAACACCCCGTTCAATAATTTCCTCGCGTGTCGAATTGAACTTATGCTTAATATGTACATCGGATGCTCCGATTCCCGTATGAATACGAGGACGACGCGCAGGTTTCAGTGCTTCTACAGCAGCATCGATATCTTCTTTTTTAGCACGGGTCAAAGCACAAATGGTAGGATCAGACACCGCTTCAGCTATAGCTCTGACCGAGGCAAAATCACCTGGAGATGAGATAGGAAAACCCGCCTCAATGATATCAACGCCCAACTTCTCGAGCTCCAAGGCAACTTCAACTTTTTCCTCTCGGTTTAATTGACAGCCGGGAACCTGTTCCCCATCACGTAAGGTAGTATCAAAGATTTGAATGCGGTTGCTCATATTGTTTTGTTTGCTAAATCGAACACAAAACTAAATTAAATACATATAGCAAACAAAAAATTCAGGCTTACAGAAATGTGAATTTTAGACTAATAATCCACTAAAACACAAAAAATTAGACCCGCAAGGAATATAAGTCTAATTTTTAATTCTATTTAAGACAAATAATCTATTCAATTGAAAATAGAGAGAAAAGAATTTTATTAAATAAATCTAATTTATTACCAAATATTCTTCAAATCCTTCGCTTCATAGGTATGATTCCTTGTCTCATAAATGGAATCCCCAGCCTGTGGCTTCAATTTCAAGTTGTCAGCCTTTTGAAGAAAGCGCATTAACAAAGCAATGGGAGTCAAAAAGACAAAGAAGATTATTGTCAACAATACATAACCGTTGACACGTCCCAAAATTTGAGCAAATTTCAACCAGAACCGCGCAAGCAATTCAGCAAAGGTATCGGACAATAAAGCGAGCAAACCAATTCCAAATGCAATTTGGGCCAACAAATTTACATGAAAAAGTAAGCTAAATGCCACAAGGCCTACCACGATTGACAGGATAGTTTGAGCAGGATTTTGCTTTTTCATTGGCTAAAATAAGGTATAAATGAATGGCGCTAGCGCGGAGCCACCACCTACAACAATCAAAAGACCTATCAGTAAGAGGACGATAATAACAGGGGTTAGCCACCACTTCTTACGCTCTCTCATGAAATTCCACAAATCACTTAAAAAATCCATATGATTCCAATTTATTAATCTAGCACAAATTCTGTTTTCCAATCGTCCGTTTCTTTCCAAAGCGGCTGCATTTTTTTGTCAAAAATGTAATTTCCCACAACCAAATAATCCATCTCTGTTCGCATTAAACAGCGATAAGCATCCGCAGGCGTACAAACGATTGGCTCACCACGTACGTTGAAACTCGTATTCACAACAACCCCAACACCCGTTTTCGCTTTAAAGTCCGAAATCAACTGATGATAGCGGGGATTCGTTTCCGCATGAACGGTTTGAATACGCGCAGAGTAATCAATATGCGTAATCGAAGGCAAGTCAGAACGCAGGAAATATAGCTTATCCATCATATCCAATTGCTCATAATTTTCGGGCATGGTATTCCGACGGCTTGGTAATACCCCATGAACCAATAACATATATGGCGAAATTGTATCGCATTCAAAATACTCGGACACATCTTCAGCCAATACGGAAGGCGCAAAAGGTCGGAAGCCTTCGCGGTATTTAATCTTTAAATTGAGCTTCTTTTGCATCTCTGGGTTTCTTGGATCCCCCAAAATACTTCTGCCACCTAATGCGCGCGGACCAAACTCCATGCGCCCCTGAAACCAACCAATGACATTTCCTTGTGCAATCAGCTCCGCGGTTTGGGCAGATACATTTGCGAAATCCGGATGATAAGTAAAGACAGCTTGATGTTGCTTAGCCATCTGCTCAATTTCTTTGTCGGAGTACGAGGGTCCCAAATATGAACCTGCCATTGCGTCCATCTTCGTGGAATCAATGATTCTTTCCTGACCAAAATAAATATAATGGGCAGCCAATGCCGCACCTAAAGCTCCACCTGCATCACCTGCAGCTGGCTGAATAAATACTTCTTCAAAAATTCCTGCATCCTTTAACTTGCCATTCGCCACACAATTTAGGGCAACCCCTCCTGCTAATACGCAAGCTTTAGCCCCCGTAAGGCGCTTCGCTTCTTGTGCCATTAAAATGACAATTTCTTCTGTAATTTCCTGAATGGCCAATCCCAGATCACAATGCTTTTGCGCTAAATTGGACTCTGACTCACGCGTCGGAAATCCGAATAAGACTTCCCATTTTGCATCATGAATCATGCGTAAACCTGTTGCGTAGTTAAAATAATCTTGGTTCAGCCAAATAGATCCATCCGGCTTAATTTTAACCAATACTTCTCGAATGAGCGTTTTATATTTTTCAACTTCCGGGGAACCATGCCGACCGTAAGGTGCTAAACCCATTAATTTATATTCACCAGAGTTTACTTTGAAACCCAGGAAATAGGTAAATGCTGAATACAATAATCCCAACGAATGGGGAAACTTCAACTCTTTGAGTATGGACAATTGCTTTCCTTTCCCGTGACCGATGGAAGCTGTGGCCCACTCACCTACACCATCTAGTGTTAAAATGGCTGCATCCTCAAAAGGAGAAGGATAAAATGCACTTGCCGCGTGTGACAGGTGATGTTCAGGAAACAATAATTTAACCTGCTTTTTATCAAACTTTTGAATGGCGAAAAGCTCATCATAAAGCATCCGCTTTAAAAACATTTTTTCCTTTAACCACACAGGAATGGCAGTCAAAAAAGAATAAAGGCCTTTGGGTGAGAATGCATAATAGGTCTCGAGCAGCCGCTCCATTTTCAACAAGGGTTTGTCATAAAAGACAATCGCATCCAAATCACTCAATTGGATACCTGCCTCCGACAAACAGTAACGAACGGCATGCGCTGGGAAAGCTGGATCATGTTTGATCCGAGTAAAACGCTCTTCCTGTGCTGCAGCTACAATCTCACCATTTTCAATGTATGCCGCAGCCGAATCGTGATAGAAAGCTGAAATACCTAAAATCTTCAAATCAAAAAGCTTTTAATGTCAACGAAAAGACAAAAATAATCAAAAATATGGCTTTCGTCTTATCTATTTAAGAAGCTGGTACTTGATTCTGCAATGATTTGACCTACTCGAATCGAACCCGCATTCGTGAAATGCATCGGATCGTAAAAATAACGAGAATCTTTAGGCAACAAATGGGCCAAATCAATGCATGCAATCCTTTGTTCAAGCGCAATATGACGAAGCTCCTCATTATAAAGCTCAAGCTTTTCCCAATACAAAGCGCCATTCATCTCATTGGAAACCTTATAAGTTGCCAAATTTGTACCCGTAACAGGATCAATGCCTTCTCCTAACAATAAGGGCTGCGTAATCAAAACGGGCTTAATCCCGTTGGAGTTACATAAGGCAACCAATTGTTCAATCCGTTTGCGATAGGCGGGTATGAGCTGTTTTTGCTTCACTATGACTGTATTACGTTGGGTATCAGAAAGCAACAACGTGTTTTGCGGATTAAGTTTTTCAATCTTATCAACAAAAATCTTTTGATTTCGAGCCTTGAGCGCCTTTGATAGGTTATAAATTAAATTGGCAAGCTCTGAATGATTCGACAATGTCAAAAACGCATTTTTAAACCAACCATTTTGTTCCATTTGAACCGATTTCCCCAGCACCATCCGATTATCAAATTGGTTCAAATCTTGTCGGTCCATGTCATTCACCCCCACCAAAAAGTAAATGTAATCCGGCTTATATTTTAACACAACATCCTTCAATAACAACAAATGGCCAAAACTGGAATGGCCATTAAGGCCTGCATTATTTACCCAAATTTTGGCTTGCTTCTTTCTTAATTCAGACTGCATCACCTGAGGCCAGGCCTTATCTTCGGAAATGAAAAAACATTCAGTCGTACTTCCGCCCACCGTAATAATTTTAAGAAATGACTTATCTCGAGGCATTTCTTCCCCACGAAATCCCATCGAATTTTTTTTATGCACGATGACCGAATCAAAACAAGCATAGCTGTTTGTGAATTGATACGATTGATTGATGGGCAAAACAATTTTGTCCCCCTTGATTCGGAACGGAATGGGATTGTAAATGCGCAACAATACTTCAAGTGCGAACGCAATGAAAACGAGCAAATAACCTACGTAGAGCGTTGATTTCAAGATTTTACGCATGGATTTCGGAATTAAATAACAAAGCTAGCCTGTCAAGTACGAAAATCAAAACGCAAAGGTTTAATTATGAGCTAATGCTTTAATTTCCGGGAAACGTTTGGTATCAAAATTACCTCCAGAAATAACACAAACAATCGTTTTCCCTTGAATTTCCGAACGTATTTGTTCAAGTGCAGCCACAGATAATGCACCGGCAGGCTCCACAATCATGCCATAGTATTGATACAAATCCAACATGGTTTGACAGAGCACCTGCTTTTCTACGACCAACATACGATCCAGTACTTTTTCACATATACCAAAGGTCTTTGCTCCTACCCGCTTAACGGAGGCTCCATCAACAAAGGAATCGATGGAATCTAAGGTAACCACCTGATGGGCCAGGAGACTTTCCGACATGGAGGGAGCCAAAGCAGGTTCCACACCGATTAATTTAGTATCTGGAGAAAGGGCTTCTAACACCAAACCTGAACCTGCAGCAAGCCCGCCTCCACCAATAGCCACCAACATAAAATCAGCAGGGCTGGGTAATTGATTTACGATTTCTAATGCAACTGTTGCTTGCCCAGCTATGATATCATAATCATCAAAAGGCGGAATAAATATGGACTTATTTTGTTGGCAAAATGTTTGCGCTGCTTCAAATGCCTCGTCATAGGTATTGCCCACTAATTTAATTCGAACTTTTTCCTTGCCGTGAAAACGAACAGCTTCAACCTTTTGTAAGGGAGTTGTTTTCGGCATAAAAATATAAGCTTGAATACCAAGCAACGCACAAGAAAGTGCAACCCCTTGCGCATGATTACCCGCAGATGCGGCTACAACTCCGTGGGAACGAAGCTCAGCAGGAATGTTAGCGATTTTGTGAAAGGCACCACGTATCTTATATGAACGAACCTCTTGAAGGTCCTCTCGTTTAAGAAATATCGCGGCACCAAAGCTTTCGGACAATCTGGGAGCATACAACAAAGGTGTTTTCAGAACGACGTCCTGAATTTGTTGGGCTGCTTGTTTGATTTGATGAAGGCTTGGAACGTTTGTTAATTTGTTGAATTCCATGCCCTGCAAATGTACAAAAAACTGCTATGCAAGCAATAAAAAAAGTCGCCCAGGTTAGACCCGGGCGACTCGATCAAAACTACATCAAAATTAGTTATTTTCAGGGCGTAAGCTACGTACAGCAGCTCCCGCTCTCCACATTTCTGAATCACGCAATTCTTGTAATTCAGCCTCTAATTTCACGCGATAATCCGGTTGAGAGTTCAATGTAATTGAACGCTCAGCTTCCGCTTGTGTTTTCACGGAATTATATAATTTCTCGAATACAGGCTTCGAAGCATCACGGAATGGCTTCCACCAATCCAAAGCACCACGTTGAGCTGTTGTTGAGCAGTTGGCATACATCCAATCCATTCCATTCTCAGCAACTAATGGCATCAATGACTGCGTCAATTCTTCCACTGTTTCGTTGAATGCCTCTGAAGGTGAGTGACCATTCTCACGCAATACTTCGTATTGTGCTGCGAAGATACCTTGGATAGCACCCATCAAAGTTCCACGCTCACCGGTTAAGTCAGAGGTAACTTCTTTGTAAAAATCTGTTTCGAATAAATAGCCTGAACCTACACCGATTGCCATGGCGATACATTTCTCACGTGCTTTTCCAGTTGCATCTTGATATACGGCGAAAGAAGAGTTCAAGCCTTTACCAGCTACGAACAAACGACGTAATGAAGTACCTGAACCTTTGGGAGCAGCTAAGAATACATCCACATCTGCTGGAGGAACGATACCTGTTTTCTCCTTGTATGTGATTCCGAATCCATGTGAGAAATAAAGTGACTTACCAGCAGTCAAATATTTCTTAACCGTAGGCCATAATTCGATTTGAGCCGCATCAGAAAGTAAGTAACAAATGATTGTTCCTCTTTCCAAAGCCTCTTCAATTTCAAATAAAGTCACACCCGGAACCCAACCATCAGCGACAGCCTTGTCATAAGTTTTACCTTTACGTTGACCTACAATCACATTCAGACCATTGTCTTTCATGTTCAATGCTTGTCCTGGACCTTGCACGCCGTAACCAATTACAGCGATTGTTTGATCAGCTAATACTTGTCTAGCTTTCTCTAATGGGAACTCTTCTCTTGTTACGATGTCTTCAACAACTCCACCGAAATTAATCTTTGCCATTTTTTTGTTTTTTAATTTATATACTATTTCGATTATACTATTTCCCAATTACCTTCGGGAAGAAATTCAACTAATCCTTTTTCCGTTTTACCTACGGCAATCCGACCGGATTTGATGTACTCTAAAATTTCCCACTTTTTCAAGTAGTTATAAAATTCGCCTAATTCTTCTTCGGTTCCATTTTTTTCTACCACAACATATTCCAATCCCCAATGAACCACTTTGGCGTTCCAATCCAAATTGATCGTTTTCACATCAATCGGTTCCCCTCCTAATGGAGTAGCTAACTTGAACAAAGCTACCTCATTGAAGATAATCTCATCATCCAAATAGCCATACACCGCTAATACGTCCGTCACCTTACGGATTTGGCGCACTAATTTTTCCACGACATCGCGGTTTTCACTCCGAATCACAATCGTGAAACGAGAAACCCCACGACGTTCCGTCTCAGAAACCGTCAAACTCTCAATATTCAGGCGACGACGCGTGAAGATGATGGTAATTCGATTCAGCAAACCGACTGTATTTGTGGTAAATACGGATAATGTATAATTTGTCAACATATTACTCGAGCCTCACGTTGGTTACAGTACTGCCCGCAGGCACCATTGGGAATACATTTCCCTCTTTTTCACAAACAATTTCCAATAAATAAGGAGTCTCAGCATTCAATAAGGTATCCAAGGACTCACTCAATAAATTACGATCAGATACTGTATGACCTGGAATTCCAAAACCTTTGGCAATCGTAATAAAATCTGGATTTTCTAATTCAACAAATGAATAACGTCGCTCATGGAATAATTCTTGCCACTGGCGTACCATGCCTAAAAAATTATTGTTCAGGATAACAATTTTCACAGGAAGTTTACTCTGCGCAATAGTTCCAAGTTCTTGAATCGTCATTTGGAAACCACCGTCACCAATCACCGCGATAACCTCACGGTCTGGAACGGCAACTTTCGCACCGAAAGCCGCTGGCAAAGCAAAACCCATGGTTCCTGCACCACCCGAAGTAACAATCGAATTTCTTTGCTTAAATCGATAGTAACGATTCGTCACCATCTGATGTTGGCCCACATCCGTCACCACTACCGCCTCACCTTTCGTCTTGTCGGACATCATCGCAATCGCCTCACCCATTTTAATTTGATCTCCTTCATGGAAAACATCTTTCAACGTGATTTTCTCGTGTTCCTCTTTGAAATAATGATCAAACTCCGCGCGCCATTCTAAATGTTCCGCTGGCTTGATCAAAGGCAATAAAGCTTGTAATGCTGCTTTGGCATCACCTACAACAGGAGCATCTGCTTTCACATTTTTATCGATTTCAGCTGGGTCAATTTCAATATGAACAACTTTCGCTTGTTTCGCATAAGTCGCCAAATCACCTGTAATACGGTCATCAAAACGCATCCCGATCGCAATCAATACGTCACAAGAATTCGTCAAAACATTCGCACCATAATTCCCATGCATACCTGGCCAGCCCACATACATGGGGTGATCCGCATCCATCGCCGACATGCCCAAAAGGGTCGTCGCAACAGGAATACCCGCCTTGTCAACTAAGGCATTTAATTCCGCCTCCGCGCCAGCAATTAACACACCATGACCCGCCAATATATATGGTTTCTTAGCTGAATTAATCAGTTTAGCAGCGGCCTCAACATGCTCTTGTTTCGGAACAATACGTGGCTTGTACGAAATAATCGATGTACAAGGCTTATATTCAAATGGCTCTGTCATCATTTCGGATTGAGCCGTACGTGTAATATCAATCAAAACAGGACCTGGTCGGCCAGATTCTGCAATGTAAAATGCTTTTGCAATGATTTCAGGAATCTCGTTCGGATTCATTACTTGATAATTCCATTTTGTCACCGGCATGGAAATACCTATTAAATCACATTCTTGAAAAGCATCCGTTCCTAATAAATTTCCTTTTACCTGGCCTACGATACATACCAAAGGAGTTGAATCCAACATCGCATCGGCAATCGGCGTAATTAAATTGGTTGCACCCGGACCTGAAGTCACCATGCAGACACCTGCCTTATTTAGCATACGAGCATAGCCTTGGGCAGCATGTCCTGCGCCTTGTTCATGGCGCACCAAAATATGCTTTAAACGATCTTGATAATCATATAAAGCATCGTAGGTAGGCATAATAGCTCCACCTGGGTATCCGAAAATAGTTGAAACCCCTTGCGCGACCAATGACTCCATAATAGCCTGTGCCCCGGTCAAGAATTTCTTCTGCTCGGGTTGTTTTGAATCAGCGGGTTGGGTTTGGGTTTGTCCCATGGTCTTTTACTATTTTGTCTCAATTCTAAAACGAATAGCTAATTTAAGCCTTCATGCTTTAGAAAAAAATTGAATTGTTGATTTTTTACAAATCTGTTACACAACCTTGGCTGGCTGAGGCAACATTCTTAATATACTTACGCAAAACTCCAGATGTGTGCGGAGAAACACGTGGTTTCCAAGCTTTCCGGCGTTCTGCTAATTCTTCATCAGATACATGCAAGATGATTTGGTTATCCACCGCATCGATCGTAATCTTATCACCATCTTTTACCAAGCCGATATTTCCACCTTCTTGCGCTTCGGGTGTTACGTGCCCCACCACAAATCCGTGCGTACCTCCCGAGAAACGACCATCGGTAATCATGGCAACTGAATTACCTAATCCGGCTCCCATCAAAGCTGACGTTGGCTTTAGCATTTCCGGCATGCCCGGCCCACCTTTGGGACCTTCATTGCGAATGACAACCACATGACCGGCTTTGATTTCTCCTTTCGACAAGAATTCCATCACCTCTTCCTCACGCTCACATACTTTGGCAATTCCTTCAAAACGCTCACCCTCTTTTCCCGTAATCTTGGCTACCGCACCTTCTGTAGCCAAATTGCCATACAAAATTTGCAAGTGACCCGTAGGCTTCAATGGATTCGAAATCGGGTATACAATTTTTTGAGTCTCAAAATTCAAATCCGGCGCATCAGCAAGATTCTCCGCCATCGTCTTTCCCGTAACGGTTAAACAATCGCCATGCAAGAATCCTTCTTTCAACAAATATTTTAAAATGGCTGGCATTCCTCCGATTGCCAACACATCTTCCATGTAGTATTTACCAGACGGTTTCAAATCGGCCAATAACGGAGTACGATCTGAAATCGCTTGAATATCTTTCAAACTAAACTCAACACCTGCCGAATGCGCAATCGCCAAGTAGTGTAAAACTGCATTTGTACTACCCCCCAAAGCCATCACCACAGTCATCGCATTTTCGAATGCTTTGCGTGTCATGATGTCACGTGGGCAAATGTTTTTCTCTAGCAATACTTTCATCGCAGCGCCAATGGCCAAACACTCAGCTTTTTTGCCTTCGTGCGTCGCTGGATAGCTAGATGAATTTGGTAAAACTAAACCCATAGCTTCCATCGAAGATGCCATCGTATTCGCTGTGTACATACCGCCACAAGCCCCAGGACCCGGAATCGAATTACGAATTACACCTTCGTAATCTTCATCGGAAATATTTCCTGCATATTTCTTTCCTAAGGCTTCAAAAGCCGAAACGATATCTAATTTTTCGCCTTTATACGAGCCCGAACGAATGGTTCCACCGTAAACCAACATACCTGGTCGGTTTACACGTGCCAAAGCCATCATGGCTCCAGGCATATTTTTGTCACAACCCACAACAGCAATCACGCCATCATACCATTGCGCACCCACGACATTTTCAATAGAATCTGCGATAATATCACGAGAAGGCAAGGAATAACTCATCCCATCATTCCCGTTTGTCATACCATCCGAAACACCAATGGTGTGAAAAATTAGACCCACCATGCCATTTTCTTGAATCCCTTTCTTCACGTGAACAGATAAACCATTCAAGTGCATATTACACGGATTGCCCTCATAACCCGTACTTGCGATACCGATTTGAGCCTTGTTCATATCCTCTGGAGTCAATCCAATGCCATAAAGCATCGCTTTCGCCGCCGGATTTGTCACTTCTTGTGTAAGTGTTCTTGAGAATTTATTTAATGACATACGAGTAAATTTTTACAAACAACAAATATACGCAATCCTATTTGTTCAAGCCAAAGGATTACCAAACAATATATGGTCAATCAAGGAAATACAAAATAAATTATTTGTTTTCCCCTACTTGCTGACGCCACATGGCATAGTACAAACCTTTGTCGGCCAGCAAACTTTCATGATTCCCCGATTCAACTACCTTACCTTTTTCCAACACATAAATACGTGTTGCATGCATAATGGTAGATAAACGGTGGGCAATCAAGATGGTTAAATGTTCCGAAGCCTGCGAGACCGCACGAATCGTTTCCGAAATCTCTTCTTCTGTTAAGGAATCCAACGCAGAAGTCGCCTCATCAAAAACCAATAAGTTCGGATCACGTAATAAGGCACGAGCAATACTCAAACGTTGCTTTTCGCCACCTGATACTTTTACCCCTCCTTCACCGATTAAAGAATCTAGACCTTTATCGGCCCGGGCTAATAAACTTTGGCATGCTGCTTTTTCCAACACCTCCAAGCATTGCGCATCGGTCGCATGAGGATTAACGAA
>DKIP01000054.1:0-8668 GCA_002454335.1 Cytophagaceae bacterium UBA6715
GCAGGTGCAACAATGGCTTCGCCTAAAATGGCCATGCCCGGGGTAGCTACTTCTGTACACATTTTAATCAATTGCAACAATTGATGCGCCTCAGGAAGGTTTTGACAAGTTGTTCCCACTTGCTTCCAAATGAAAGCCGGTGCATCAATGCGCACAACATCTACTCCCAAATTGGCATAAAAAAACACATTCCCCAGCATTTCAATAAATACCTTCGGATTCGTGTAATTTAAGTCCCACTGGTAATGATGGAAAACAGTCATGACCCATTTGTCCAACTTTTCATCATAGGTGAAACTTCCTGGCGAACTTTCTGGAAAAATTTCCGGCATTGTTTCCTCCATTTGATCCGGAATTCGGCGATCATCGTACATGTAGAAATACGCTTGGTATTCTTTGATGCCCGATTTTGCCAACTTCGCCCATTCATGGTGATGAGAAGTATGATTCAAGACAATGTCAATCATCAGATACATGTCCTCTTTTTGAAGTGCTGACTGGAATTTACGTAAATCTTCGATAGTCCCTAAGCGATCCTCTACGACGCGAAAATCCTCAACAGCATAACCGCCATCGCTTTCTCCTTCAGGACTTTTGAACAAAGGCATAAGGTGTAAGAAGTTAACACCTAGCTTTTGTAAATAGGGTAATTTGCTAGGCAGGTCATTGATTTGGCCGGCGAAACGGTCTACATACAAGCTCATGCCCACCAAGTCTTGGCTTAAAAACCATTGGCCTTTTTTCTCCTTTTGCGCATCACGTTTCTTTAAGTCATCGGAACGATCCACAAAAGCTTGGCAAATGGAATTCAGCAAGCTTTGGAATAAATTCGCAGCATGCGGATGATTGCCATAGATCGCATTAAAATGCGATTGAATATCATCGATGTTTGCCGTAAAGCGTTCTACGAATTTTGCGTCTTTGATTTTATGCGATTTGACAAGCTCATGGAGCTTATGCTGAAGGGCTGGATTATACACGGATATTAATTAAAAATGCTGTTGTTCAAATGTTTAAATGCTTCCATCGCTCCCATGTATTCACAAGTACGTGCGCCAGCTTTATTGGCATTCTGAATGATTTTATTCCAATCTTCAAAGCCTAATTCCGCTGGATTCAACGAAGCATCGTCTAATTGGTATAAAACTGCTCCTACAAAAGCATCTCCCGCACCTGTGGTGTCGGTTGGCTTAATTTGGATGCTTGGAATAATATAGGTTTTGCCATGAAGTCCCAAAAGTGTTCCATCTTTACCAAGTGTAATGGTGAATACACCGGGTATGTTGGCCAATAAATCCGCTGCTGCAGCTTCCAAGGTTGTTTTTCCCGTGATCAGCATCGCTTCTTCATCGCTCAACTTTGTGAAATGTGCTTGTTTTAAGTATATCCAAGATTGCTTGATGAAACTTTCTTGCTTGTCGCCAAATAATAAATGGCGGTAATTCGGATCAAAACTGATCGTTTTGCCTTGGTTTTTGGCACTTTCTAATAAAAAATAATAGGCTGCATTCAATGGTCCATCCAAGAAAGCGGTTGCAGAGCCGAAATGAATAATATGTGTTTCTGTTAAATCAATAGCCGCAACTTCCTCGACTGTTAATTGCGCATCAGCGCCCCGATTAAATACGAAATCACGTTCTCCATCGAGCATTAGAGACACAAAAGCAAACGTAGTAAAGTGATTGGGATCCAGGTGAACATGTTTTGTGTCCACTTTAAACTCCGACATGACTTGATTTAATTGTTTTCCAAAAGGGTCATTTCCTACTTTAGCTGACAAAGCCACGGAACCGCCGAGGGCTCCAATCGCAGCAGCAACATTCGTAGGTGCTCCACCTGGTTTTTTTAAGAAATTTTGTCCGTCAGATAGGCTACTACCTTTATCGGTACAAATCATGTCGATTAAGGCTTCGCCAATACACAATACACTCATTAGGCTTTGGTTGGGGATGGTTTAATAAAAGCGGTTGCCAGGGCTGCAATGGCCAACAACGCGCCCGCAAAGGTAATCGCATTTCTTGGATCATTATCCAAAAAGTGCTTTAAAATATATCCAAACGATATATTTTGTAGAATCATTGGGATCACAATCATCATGTTGATGATACCCATATAAACGCCGTAACGTTCTTTGGGAATGTCACTTACGACCAATAAATAAGGGATGCCCATCATACTGGCCCAGCCAATTCCAAATCCGGAAATCGCAATGAATAGTAAGTTCTTGTTTTCAATAGTTGGGAAGGCGAAAAAACCGGCAGCTGCTAACAATAGACAGGTCATGTGAACGGATTTCGCGCCATATTTTTTGGCAAAACCAGCCAAGGCTAACGCGGATAAGAAGGTAACTATATTGTACCAGCCATTGACCAATCCTGTCCAGGAAACGGCTTTTTCGTAGAGTTCCGGATTGTCTTTGGGTGTCGCATTCCAAACGGATAAGGCTATACTTTTCGAGGAATTTTGCCAATAGCAAAAAAGCGCATACCATTGAAATAGATAGACTAAGGCTAATTGCCACATGACTTTGGGCATTTCTCCGATCGCATGAAATATCTCCGCAATGGATTCGCCGACACTCACTTTTTTAGCTTGAATTTGTGCTAACTCATCTGCCGAGGGTTCAATTTCGGTAGTTGTGTGCATGCTCCACCAAATAGATCCAATGGAACAAACAGCTCCTAAAAAGAAAGAAGCATACACCCAGGTAGGTAATGAGCCCGTTTTACCAATGAAGATTAATGGGAATATGAAAAGCGATAGATTCGCTAAGGTTTGGCCAAAACCCGTGAAAAAACTTTGCATTTGAAAACCCGTGGGTTGTTGCTCTTCATTCAATTTGTCCGCCACAAATGCCCGGTAAGGCTCCATAGCCGTATTATTTCCAGCATCTAAAATCCACAACAATCCCGCTGCCATCCATAATGAGGAACTGAAAGGGTATAGCAAAAGACAGATGCTGCAAAGGAGCGCACCGATGAAGAAAAAGGGTTTTCTACGACCCCAGCGTGGATGCCATGTGCTATCCGAAAGTGCTCCAATGAAGGGCTGTATTAATAGGCCTGTCACGGGGCCAGCTAAATTTAATAAGGGAATCTCATCAGGACTTGCACCTAAAAAATCATAGATGGGATTAACAGCACTTTGTTGGAGCCCGAAGCTATATTGAATACCAAAAAAACCAACGTTCATGTTGATAATTTGACTGAAACTAAGCGAGGGTTTTTTTAATGACATAGCAATAGGTTTATTTTCAGATTAAATTTAATTAAACCAATCTAATGACCCAAACTGTTCTATACTGTCGGCCTAATATTCTTGCGAAAGCGGGTGTATCATTAATTCATCAATGACCACATGTGCCGGTTGGTTCATCACATAATAGATGCTATTTGCCATGTCATCAGGACTTAACCAGTTTTGATGACTCGGATCGCCTTGGGGTTCTGCGTGGAAATGTGAGTCTACAAGACCCGAATAAATAGTTGATACCTTGATGCCGTCTTTTCTTACTTCTTTTCGTAAGGCTTCATTGAAAGCATGTTGGGCATATTTGGAAGCGCAATATAATGAACCTCCATTGAAAACGCGTTTTGCTACGTCTGAAGCGATAGCAATGATATGTCCTTTTTTAGCTTGGCGCATGTGGGGCAATACACGTTGGGAGAATAGAAAAGTGCCTTTTACATTGGTGTCAAACACCTGATCCCATTTTTCTTCCGTGTAAGAATCAGTAGGGCCAAAGGCTCCCACGCCCGCATTATTGATCATAAAATCAATTTTCCCAAACGTATGTGCCGTTTTTTCGACGGCATTTTGAACAAAGTTTGCATCCGATACATCCCCAGCGAAATACAAGGGGCGATGTCCCATTTCAGTTATTTCGGCGGCTAAATCTTTTAATTCACCCACATTTCGGGCGATTAAACTAACTTGAAAATTATGTTTAGCGAGTAAGATGGCTAATGCACGTCCGATACCTCTTGAGGCTCCGGTGATGATGGCGGTGGGGTAGCTGTTGTTCATAATTCAAACATACACATTATTTTGTCTACCTGAACGGGATGTTTGCCGACAAATTTAATCTTTAGTTCTATGATGATCATTTTGTTGTTTTTAGGTTCTTATTTTTGAAAGATGAAAAGAAAAACATTTATTAAAAAAACTGGATCTGTACTCCTTGGGCCTTTAGTGGCATTATCTTGTATAAAAAATTCTGATGATCAAGACATTACGCCATCAACGGCTTCTTCATCAGGAACTTGCAAAGTAGGTGATTCCGAAACGGATGGCCCATATCCTTTGTATAACAAACGAGATGCAAGTATAACACATACGGATATAACGGAAGGAAAACCAGGTTTGCCTTTAAGCATGGCAATTACTATTCGAAACGTTAATGATAATTGCGCTGTAGTCTCGAACGCTCGTGTGGACGTTTGGCATTGTGATAAGGATGGCTATTATTCCGGCTATATCAATCAAGGATATTTGGGAAATCAAGATAATACGGCGAAAACATTTTGTCGGGGAATTGCAACAGCTGACGCCACTGGGGTTGCCCGTTTTCAAACGATTTATCCGGGCTGGTATCAAGGTAGAGTAACGCATATCCATGCTCAAATTTATGTGGGAGGTCAGCTGAAATTAACAACTCAAATTGCTTTTCCGGAGGAGATAAATACGGCCGTTTACAATACAGATTTATATAAAGCACATGGGCAAAACGCGACAAAGAATACGACAGATAGTATTATACGCGATTCCTTGTCGAATGAATTAGCTTCTGTTAGCGCCAATGTTGTTACGGGGGGATATGATTTGATTCATACAATAAACATTGCTGTTTAACGCCCTTGCTTATTGAATTATTTTTGTATTATTTTATACAATTCTAATCTCAATAAGCTATGAAAAAGGTCAAAGACATTTTAACCAAGAAGGGGGCGACGGTGATTTCGATTCCCTCTGATGCAAAGATTATCGAGGCTTTGCAATTAATGCAAGATTGTAACGTAGGTTCGGTGGTGGTCATGGACCATGGCCAATACCGCGGCATATTGACCGAGCGCGATTATGCCCGCAAGGTAATTTTATTGGATAAAAACTCCTCAGATACTTCCGTGGCGGAAATTATGTCAACCGACTTGCCGGGTGTTGAGTTAGGGAGTTCGATTGAAGTCTGCATGATATTGATGTCGGAGCGCAATATTCGTTACCTCCCCGTTGTCGAAAATGGGGAAATGATCGGCATAATTTCCAGTAATGATTTGATTAAGGCCACTATTCAAGATCATTTGGAAACCATTGAGCACCTGAAAAATTACATACATGCGTAAACGGATTGCTTTTTTGATCAACCCGTCAAAGCGTGAGCGTTTGCATGCCTATATACAGTGGGTTAAGTCCTGTGTTTCTTCTGAGCTTTTTATTTTTGATGAGCAATGGCCCAAAAGCTTGGACGAGTTTGATGAGGTCTGGGTAATGGGAGGTGACGGAACATTCAATTATTTTGTGAATGCGTATCCAAGTTGCGACAAGCCGATCGCCCTTTTTAAAGGTGGGACAGGAAATGATTTCTATTGGAAACTTTTTGGAAATATGTCTAGGGAAATGCATTTAAAGGTTGTTTTGGATGCGCATGTGGAAGCAATCGATGCGGGACGGGTTAATGAAATGATATTCTTAAATGGGGTGGGAATTGGTATTGAAGGGGAGGTGTTGGACGCGATGGATGCGATTCGTTGGATTGGTGGTGCCTTGGGATATTATTTAGCCGCAATTCCGGCCTTGTTTCGGTTTCAATCATACACCATTCAAAAAACGCGTTCCGTTTTTTTATGCATGGTTTTTAACAGTGCTCGAGCTGGAGGCGGGTTTCATTTTTTCCCGATGGCCTCCGTTCAAGATGGTTTATTGGACATGCTAGTTTGTGAGCCATTACCTATTTGGAAGCGATTGTTCTACATGCCGATTATTCAATCTGGAAAACACATCAATCTTCCTTTTGTGCATTTTTCCAAAATTTCATCCACTCAGATTGTTTGTAATCGCTTGTTGAAGGCCCAAGTGGATGGGGAGGTGTTGGCGTCGGATACGTTTGATTTTACGATTCTTCCTGCTAAATTTAAGTTTATTGTTCCTGTTAAATTATAAATTATGCGTATTCAGCTATGGGCTGCCTTAGCCTTCTTCATGTTCTCCTTTGCTGTGTTAGGGCAGGAGGCCGACAAGAAAAAAGTCATTCAATCCATTCAAAATCGTTCCGAGCAATATGGACAGATTGCTCAAAAAATTTGGAACCTGGCGGAGGTGGGATACAAGGAAAAAGAAAGTTCTTTGCTTCTACAAGAGACCTTGCGCCAAGCAGGATTTCACGTGGAGGCGGGTGTTGCTGAAATACCAACGGCCTTTGTTGCGACATTCGGACAAGGGAAGCCGGTAATTGGTATTATGGCAGAATATGACGCTTTGCCGGGATTGTCGCAGGATTCAATTCCAACGAAACGTACGCTTGGCGGAAATTCAGGCCATGCATGTGGGCATCATTTGTTTGGAACAGGTTCTGTTGCTGCTGCTATTGCAGTGAAGGAATGGATGAAAGAAACCGGCCAAAAAGGAACGATTAAATTATATGGTTGCCCCGCTGAAGAGGGTGGATCTGGTAAAGTATACATGGTTCGGGCAGGTTTATTTAATCAGGCTGATGTGATGTTGCACTGGCATCCGAATGATGAGAATACCGTTTCTCCTTCTTCCTCTTTAGCAAACAAGGCTGGTAAATTCCGTTTTTATGGCTTGTCGTCACATGCGGCAGCATCCCCAGAAAGAGGCCGTTCAGCATTAGATGCTGTGGAGGCGATGGATCACATGGCGAATATGATGCGCGAACATGTGCCTTCTTCAACACGCATTCACTATGTGATTACAAATGGGGGGAAAGCCCCCAATATCGTACCTGATTATGCGGAAGTGTATTATTATGTACGTTCTCCGCAACGAGATGTGGTGATGGATGTATGGAACCGAATTGAAAAAGCGGCAGAGGGAGCTGCTTTGGGAACAGGAACTCGGTATGAGGTAGAGCTAATCGGAGGGGTGTATGAGGTTTTGCCAAACGAACATTTAGTTTCAGTGATGGGTTCGAATTTGAAAACAGTTGGTGGATATACCCTCAATTCATCTGAACAGGCTTTTGCGAAACAAATCCAACAAACTCCTGGAATGCAAATGGTTGATTTAGGAACAACGAATCAGATTTTCTTGAACCACCCAGATCCAAGCGGCGGAGGCTCAACGGATGTGGGTGATGTTTCATGGGTGGTACCTACGGTGGGTTTAGGAACGGCAACTTGGGTGCCAGGAACCGCAGCGCATAGTTGGCAAGCTGTTGCCGCCGGTGGGATGTCGATTGGCCGAAAAGGTATGTTAGTTGCTGCCAAAACAATCGCATTAACGGCCATTGATTTATTCAAGAAACCGGTGTTAATCGAAGATGCACGTTTAGAATGGTTGAACAAGCGTGGTGTTGAGTTCCAATACAAAAGTTTATTGGGCGATCGTAAGCCGGCTTTGAATTACCGCGATTAGATTATCAGTTTTTTAAGTTCTATTTTCCTGAATAAATCGTAGCTTTTTGCTGCCTTTCCTCTGCACCTTTGGCAAACCTTCAAGGATTGCCAAAGGTAGGCAGCAGTAAAATAAATTCCTCTTGGTTTTTTTTATCAATCCTTTCATCGTAATATTGCAATGTAATAATATTAAGTATGGGAATTACTAAAACCGATTTGTTTACAGATGAACAGAATGCGATAGCGCAGATGGCAAAAGTGTTGGGTCATCCCGCTCGAGTAGCCATTTTGCAGTATTTGGTGAAATCAAAAACATGTATCAATGGGGATTTAATTTCTGAATTGGGTCTAGCCCAAGCAACCGTTTCTCAGCACCTTCGCGAGCTGAAGGAAATCGGATTTATTCAAGGAACCATTGAAGGGGTTTCCGTTTGTTATTGCATTAATCCCGAGAAGTGGGCAGAATTTAGCCATTTGTTCGGGTCGTTTTTTGAAAATTATTTCGTTTCTCAACAAACTAACTGCTGTTAATTATGAGCTTTCCACGCATGCATGTATCACTTTATGTCAGCAATTTGGCGGCATCAGTGAATTTTTATTCAACTTTTTTCGGCCAACCAGCTACGAAGATTAAACCGGGTTATGCTAAATATGTATTGGATTCACCTTCGTTAATCATATCGTTTATCGAAAACCCTGATCGAGTTCAAGCGAATTTTGGACATTTAGGTTTTCAAGTGGAAACTGTGGAGGAAATGACGAATCGGCTTGTGCAGGCGAGAGCCCAAGGAATTGTTTCTAAAGAGGAAATCGGTACGTCATGCTGTTATGCCATTCAAGATAAATTTTGGGCGACGGATCCGGATGGTGTTCAATGGGAAGTATATTATTTTCATGAGGATGCAGAATTTAATGACCCGCATTATGAAATGAAAGATGCATCTGCTTGTTGCATGCCACCGGTAGCTGAAAAACCTAAACTTAAAATTGCTGAAATTCAATCCGCTAATTCTTGTACCCCAGGTTCAGGATGTTGTTAAGAATTATCAGTTTTTGAACTTAATAAGTCGTTTTAACCCCGTAGCTTTGGCAAACCT
>DKIP01000054.1:8765-14090 GCA_002454335.1 Cytophagaceae bacterium UBA6715
CTGAACGAAAATCTAGAATCCATTTTAGCTTTAGATATCACGGATGAGCGTAAAGCCGTTCTGCAGCCTTTGATCGAATACATCAAGTCTAAACGCGAAAAGGAGCAACCGATTCTGCTGAATTTCATTTGTACACATAATTCGCGCCGTTCACAATTCGCCCAAATTTGGGCCCAAACTGCCGCAGACTATTTTCAGTTGGCCGCTCAATGTTATTCCGGTGGGATAGAAGTGACAGCTTGTAATGAACGCACCGTTGCGTCCTTAGAACGCATGGGTTTCATCGTATCTAAACATGGTCATTCGAATCCCATCTATTTTGTCTTGCACACAGAAGATTCTCGCCCCATCATTGCATATTCTAAATTGTATGATGATGTGATCAATCCGCATCGCATTTTTGCCACCGTGATGACCTGCTCGCATGCCGACGAGAATTGCCCGTTTATCCCAGGTGCCGAAGCTCGCATTCCCGTGCGTTACGAAGATCCTAAAGCCTTTGATGACACGGATATCGAGGCGCAGATGTATGATGAACGGTCCCGCCAAATAGCAAGTGAAATGTTCTATGTTTTTTCTCGTGTCTAGCTGGTATGGTCACGGACGACCAACCAGCGTCCGTCAATTTTCTTGAGTAATAACGTAAAATAACCTCCTACATCGCCTAGGCTGGGTCTTTTTAAATTCCAACGTCCGAGAACCCAAGCCGTTTGGCCAGCTGTTACATCTACTTCTTGGATATCGAAGGAAAGTGTTCCCATCGTTTCCCGATTCGGGTAACTTGTTTGGTAGCGTTTTAATGTTGAAGCCCAACCTTGGGTAACCCCCGATTTGCCGATAAATTTCAAATCTTCGGTTTTGGCATAATATTCCATAAATTCCTCGATCTTTCCCTCATTCCAACGTTTTTCCTGTGTATGCAGGACAGAATCGATGTCGGAAACGTCTTTATTTGATTGAGCAATTATGGGAAGACTTAACAGGATAAGGGCAATCAATTTCATGAGTTGAATTTTTTCTTAAAGTAAGTAATTTTTTGTCGACACATGTTCGAATTTCGTATCAAATTCAATCGCATGATTTTTAATTACGGATTATTGTATCATTTTTGTAAAATAATAAATCTAAACCTATCATGAAGCAATTTTTACTAGCTGTTTCGCTAGCATGTACTTCGCTCGCCGCTTTCGCGCAAGCTCCCGATGAAAATCGTTTTGTCAAATCGGTCCTCGTAGATAAACTCGATGAGCCGATGGAATTTACCTTCTTGCCCGACGGGCGTATCGTCTTCGTAGAACGTAAAGGAGAAGTTAAACAATACGATCCTGCTACCGGAATCACCAAATCAATTGGTAAAATCGTAACGAATACCAAATATACCAACCGGCTAGGCCAGGTTCGCGAAGCCGAAGAAGGTGTGATGGGTGTAATCGTGGATCCCAATTTCAAAGAAAATCACTGGTTGTATATCTATTATGCTCACCCAAAGGAGGCGAAACACGTGTTGGCTCGGATGGAATTGAAGGACGAGCAATTACTGATTGACCAACAAAAAATTATTTTAGAAGTACCTACACAACGCGAAGAATGCTGCCACACGGGTGGAGGAATGGTGTTTGATAAAGCTGGGAATTTATTCTTGACGGTAGGTAATAACACAAGTAATAGTAATTCAGATGGCTATGCGCCTATCGACGAACGTCCGGGGCAGGCTTATTGGGATGACCAGCGTGGTGCTTCGAACACAAATGATTTACGCGGTAAAATTTTACGCATTCATCCGGAAAAGGATGGTTCTTATACAATCCCGAAAGGAAATTTATTTGCACCAGGTACACCCAAAACACGTCCTGAAATCTATACCATGGGACACCGTAACCCTTGGAGACCAAGTTTAGATTCGAAAACAGGCTTTTTGTATTGGGGCGAAGTTGGCCCAGATGCTTCCGTTGACTCAGAAAAAGGACCTCGGGGATATGATGAATTTAATCAAGCCAAAGGACCAGGCTATTTCGGGTGGCCTTATTTTATCGGAAACAACCAAGCCTATGCGGATGTGAATTTTGAGACATTAGCGATTGGACCGAAATTCAATCCGGCTGCTCCTATTAACGACTCACCTAATAATACCGGTTTAAGTGAATTGCCGCCGGCACAAAAAGCGATGATTTGGTATCCTTACGGTACTTCGGAGGAATTTCCTTTAGTAGGTTCTTCAGGTCGTTCAGCGACAGGAGGTCCTGTTTATCACCGCGCAGATTTTCCAAATGCTAAACGGCCGTTTCCTACTTATTACGAGGGAAAATGGTTAATCGTTGAATTTATGCGTGGCTGGATTATGGCCGTAACCATGGATGAAAATGGTAATTATAAGTCGATGGAACGCTTTATGCCAAATACCACTTTCGGTTCTGCTATTGATATGGATTTCAGTCCAGAAGGCGATTTATATGTATTAGAGTATGGTTCTGCTTGGTTTAGAGGGAATGAAAATGCACGTTTGGTAAAGATTGAATACCAAGGGGGTAATCGTAAGCCGGAAGTAGTAGCATCTGCCTCAAGTAAAGCGGGAGCTGCTCCTTTCACCACAACCTTGACTGCCGAAGGTACGAAAGATGCGGATGGAGATAAATTAACATATACTTGGACAGTTAAAAAAGCAGGAAAGTTTGTGAAAAATCTTTCTGGAGAAAAGGCTATGTTGAGTTTGAAAGAAGCTGGCAAATATGCGGTGAGCTTGAGGGCAAGCGATTCAAAAGGTGCTAGTAATACGGTATCTTTGGAAATCTTAGTCGGTAACGAAGCTCCCGTGGTAGACATCGATTTCGAAGGTGCAAACAAATCTTTTTATTTCGCAGATTCAGCACCGAAATATAAGGTGAAGGTTACTGATAAGGAAGATGGCGAGTTAGAAAAAGGTATCGCTCCAGAATCAGTTGCGGCAACTTTGGATTACATCCCATTTGGTTATGACCCAATTGAAATGTCGCAAAGTCACCGCAAGGCAGATTCAGATTTGTTTGCTTCGGCAGGTTTGCGTTTGATTAATAAAAGTGATTGTAAATCGTGTCACCAGTTGAACGTTCGTTCGGTGGGACCAAGCTACAATGAAGTGGCGGTAAAATACAAAGGTCAAAATGTTATTGACCAATTAGCTGATAAAGTTATTGCCGGTGGTATGGGTGTTTGGGGTGAGCATGCGATGTCGGCACACCCTGCGATTTCTAAAGCAGATGCGAAGCAAATGGTTTCTTACATCATGAGCCTGAGCGAGCCAAAAGCGTCGAACAAAATTGCTTTGAAAGGAGAATTAGCTTTAGTTAAGCCAGAAGGTCAAAAATCATCGAAAGGTGTATTTGTGGTTCGTGCTACGTATGTAGACAAGGGTAATAAGAAAATTGCTCCGGTACAGTCTGAGAAGTGGGTGTTCTTGCGTGCTCCTCAATTAGATGTAGAGAAAGCGGATGTAAGTAAAGGAATTATGCAATTGATTACACCGGGTCGTTCAACGAATATGGTGGGTCAAAATCCTTACCTGGGTTACAAAGCATTGGATTTGACGGGTATTTCTACGATTGACATTTCGGCATCTGCTCAGGCACGCACGAATGCGGCTGGGGGTGTGATCGAGATTCGTTTGGATTCGCCAACGGGTCCTGTGATAGGAAAAACGAATATGATTGAGGTATCCCAAGGTGGATTTGGTGGACCGCCAGCGGCTGCGGCTCCGGGTAAGGGGGCACCGCTAGGAACTGCCGCGGCTGCGCCAGCGGCACCTGCCACAACTCCTGCATCGGGAGCATCTGCTGCAGGGGCGCCGGCCCAACAAGCGCCACGACGTCCCGCACCATCTTCCCAGAAAGTTGCAATCCAAGCAACAGCTGGCGAGCATGATGTATATTTTGTGGCGGTAAATCCTAAAGCCGCGGAGCAACAAATTGTTGTTCAAATCCAAGGAATTGAGATGAAAAAATAAGATTTAAAAAAGTAAAATAGGGGCTTGCTTGTCTTTACGATAAGTAAGCCCTTTTTTATGCGATATACATTAGTACTTCTTTTTGTTTCTTCGAGCCTATTCGCTCAGAAAAATATTACAGCAGCTTCCGATGCAACGGCTCCTTTGCACGCTTTGCAGCCTGATTATCCAACACATTACGGTGCGTCAAAACCCGAAGAGGTGCAGTCGGTCATCGACCGCGTTTTCAATTACCTCGATGTGGCAACTCCCAATCATTTTGTAAATAAAGCGACGGGTACTATTTGGTCACCTGGTCAGCCCTTTGAAGATCAGACGGTTTTCTCCAAAGGAGATTTTCGCCCAATTTCATACGAATGGGGCGTAACCTATTCAGGTATGTTGGAATTGAGCCGCATCACAGGTTCTGCCCAATACAAGGATTATGTTTTTAATCGCTTGAATTTAATTGCCTCAGCGATTCCAGCAGCACAAAAAAACGATTCGAAACACGTTTTGCATGGCTTAATTCACCCACGTGCATTGGATGATATTGGAGCAATGGGTATGGCGGTTATCAAGGCGAAGAAAGCAGGCTTTCAAACCGATATGTCTTTTGTGACGAAACGCGCTTCCGATTTTATTTTAAAGGAAGAGCATCGTTTGCCGGATCGCACTTTGGTTCGAATTCGCCCTTTGCACCACACGATGTGGTTGGACGATATGTACATGGCAATTCCAGGACTTTTGCAGTTGGGCGAATATGAAGAAGCGGTCTTTCAATTCAATGCTTACCGCAAACGTATGTTCAATCCTATTTTGAATATTTACATGCATGGCTATTTGGTGGATGCCGAAGAACATCCGGAATTTCACTGGGCGCGGGCCAACGGATGGGCCCTATTGACCACCTGCGAAATGTTGGAGTTTTTGCCAGCAAATCATCCTGCTCGCCCAGCGATCTTAAAGCAGTTGAAACTACATCTCAAAGGATTGATGTCCTATCAAGATGGAACGGGATTTTGGCATCAATTAATTGATAAAAACGATTCTTATTTAGAGACATCTGCTACGGCCATTTATACCTATGTGCTTGCCAAAGGTATCAACATGGGTTGGCTAGATCCGAAAATTTATGGCCCTGCTGCTTTATTAGGCTGGAATGCTGTCGCTTCCAAAGTGAATGACAAAGGGCATGTGGAAGGAACTTGTGTGGGGACGGGCCTGGCATGGGATCCGGCATTCTATTATCACCGACCGATTTCGCCCTTTGCGGCACATGGCTACGGTCCGGTATTATTGGCAGGATCGGCGATCATGGAGTTGGTGAAATCGAAGAATTATCAGATTAATGATTCGGCGGTTCATTT
>DKIP01000057.1:0-1167 GCA_002454335.1 Cytophagaceae bacterium UBA6715
CGGGAACAGAAGTTGAAATTTTGGTAATCGAAGCCAAATCGAAGATATCCGTCTTTTTCAATGGCTCTTTGGATTCATAGGTTTGGGAACCAAAAGCCTTGTGGTAAATCACCTTGCCTTCTTTGGCAATCAACACGACAACGCCGGGAGCACCTTTGATATCGATCGCTTTTTGTGCCAAAGAATCCACTTGTTTATTCAAGTATTTGCCTGATATGCCCACCGCTTCCGGAAGCACATTGTATTGCAAACGCCCCAAACTAGGTGTGATAATTCCCATGCCAGCCGGGTAATCCGCAGATGCGCTCACAGGCATCTTGCCTTCTGCCGCAATTCCTCCGAAAATCACAGATGCGGCCGCTTCTTGCTGAGCCACGCCATCCTGATAAGTCAAAATCAAGCCTCCCAAATTCTTCAAATTCTCGAATGACTTCAAGGTAAATGGATTTGCAAAATAAGACAAGATCGTTTTCGGGGTCGCAAAACGCTTCACCAAAGCCTGAATCTGGGGCTTAATCGCATAATTATTAGCAGGTCGGTATGAAATTCCGTGCAAGCCCATCAACACTACATTGTAATTTTTCAAAGCATTTTCCACGCGGGCAATCGTCGTGTCGGCGCTTGTTTCATCTAAATAGAAATGCTCCATCTCCACGTAATTTTGGGCCAATTTCTGGAACTCTGTTGGGAATACCCCCCCATAATTTGCCTTTCCGATCGCTAAGGTGGCAATTTTCAAGGTATCTAAACGGCGTAATGGAATTAAGTCAAAAGGGTTTTTAAGGACAGTGGTTGATTTCTCTGCCAAGCTACGTTTCAGCAAGTCCGCTTGTAAGGGATTGAGTTCGTCAATTAAGTTTTTGGTTTCGATTGGCTGGTACTGATCTAAGCCCGCCCAGGCTTTGGCATTCAAAATGCGACGAACGCGTTTATCAAGTTCCGCTTCCGTGATTTCGCCTTCCGTTAGGGCTTTTTTGATGGCATTAAATGCGGCAGGGACATCGACAAAAGTTTCTAAGATATCGTTTCCGGCAAGGAACGCTTTCACGTTTGCTTGGCCTTCCGGGAACATTTTTGTCGCCCCTTTCATGTCCATGGCATCTGTGAAAACGAGGCCTTCAAATTTCAAGGAATCACGTAATAAACCCGTTACGATAGGCTTAGACA
>DKIP01000057.1:1283-2916 GCA_002454335.1 Cytophagaceae bacterium UBA6715
CCTTTTTTGATTAATTCCCGGTATGGAAAAAGTTCTAATGAGTCTAGCCGATTGCGATTATGCGTCAACACAGGAATATCATAATGGGAATCAGTTCCTGTATCACCATGGCCGGGAAAGTGTTTGGCAGAAGTAATAATACCCCCTTTTTGCAGGCCGCGCATGTAGGCCAAAGACTTCGAAGTTACCGCCTCGCGATTCTCGCCGAAGGAGCGGAAATTAATGACAGGATTGTTCGGGTTATTATTCACGTCAACAACTGGAGCGTAATTGATATGTACACCCATGCGTTTGCATTGTTGGGCGATCTGAAAACCCATTTTCTCGATGAGGGCATCGTTGCCTTGAATCGCCCCGAGCGTCATTTGGTAGGGATAACGGACCGTGGAGTCCAAACGCATATTTAGTCCCCATTCCAAATCCATGCCAATGAACATCGGTACTTTGGACATCGATTGTAACTTATTGACCAAATTCGCCTGGTTGGTCGGATAGCCCGCAAACAGCACAAATCCCCCTACATGGTAATTTCTCACGATATCGTAGAGTCGGGTAGTGTCATATGTTGCATTGGTATTTCCGCGTGGCATGAGGACCTGGCCTATTTTTTGATCGACGCTTAGGGAGGCCATAACAGAATCTACCCATTTCGATTTGGTATGGGGGAATAGGTCGGTTTGGCTGTATGCGGTTTTGCTTAAGGCGATGAAAATGAAGGCAAGGAGAATGCGTTTGATCATGTGTAAAATGAGGTAATGGATTGTGAAAATACGGAATCTTTGGGATTTTATTGCTTGGATTTTCGTAAGCGGGAAAGGAATTGTATTTTTGGAGCTTAATTAGATGAACGTATGAGAAAAAAAATTGTTGCTGGAAACTGGAAAATGAATAAAACGGCTGCTGAGGCATTCGTTTTGGCTACTGAGGTAGCGCAATTAGTGAAGTCGGAGGTTCCGGCGGACGTACAAGTGATTATGGCGACGCCAGCCTTGTATTTGACAGGTGTTTCTCAGGTGATTGAGGGCATTGATAATTTGGCTGTTGCGGCACAAAACTGCCACGAAAAAGCATCAGGAGCATATACAGGGGAGATTTCTGCGGTGCAATTGGCATCTGCTGCGATTCCGTATGTATTGATTGGACACTCGGAGCGTCGTGAATATTTCGCGGAGTCGAATGAGCAATTAGCTGCCAAAGTGGATGCGGCGTTAGCGAATGGAATCACACCGATTTTCTGTTGCGGAGAGAGTTTAGCTTTGCGTGAGGGTGGTGATTTTTTAGCTTTTGTAGCGGATCAATTAACGGCAAGTTTATTTCACTTATCGGCTGAAGAGTTCGGTAACGTGGTGATTGCTTATGAGCCTATTTGGGCAATTGGAACGGGTTTGACGGCTTCGGCTGAGCAAGCGCAAGAGATGCATGCACATTTACGTGTGCACATTGCAGCCAAATACGGCGCAACGGTTGCAGATAATTGTTCGATTTTGTATGGTGGATCTTGCAATGCAAAAAACGCACAAGAAATTTTCGCAGGTCCAGATGTGGACGGCGGGTTGATCGGCGGTGCCTCGTTGATCGCGGCGGATTTCATTACGATCGCAAAGTCGTTTTAAGGTAAACGCTGCCGGGGTCT
>DKIP01000100.1 GCA_002454335.1 Cytophagaceae bacterium UBA6715
TAAATAAAAATCGCTTAAATGACACGACAGCACAAATCAAAATCCGACAATCTGGATTATTTCAGGTGAGAGCCATTCGAACATATGAAATGGCAGATGCCAAACCCATTCAATGTTATTCACCCTTTCAAGTGGCGAGTTTCGGGATTCCTGCCGATGATCCTGGTGTATACGTTTATCCGAATCCAAATAAAGGGGGAAAAATGCAAATCGAAATACAGGAAACGCTACAAAACATTGAAGTCATTTTGTCTGATCTACAGGGAAAAGAAATCAAACAGTGGCACTTGAGTGACTCAAGTCAAATTCAGTACATTGAACTCACAGATATCATTTCGGGCGCATACCTGTTGAAGATATTTACGGAAAAATGGTCGAGGGTAAGACGAATATTCATCGTTTCAGATTGACAAAAAAGCGTTCAATATGTACCTTTGCAGAAAATCGGGATGTAGCGCAGTCCGGTAGCGTACACGTCTGGGGGGCGTGTGGTCGCAGGTTCAAATCCTGTCATCCCGACCAACAAAAAAGGCCAGCGAATGCTGGCCTTTTTCTTATTCATATATTCCCTTGGCGACTTTTTCACTAATAGCTTTGGGAGCGACCCAAGCCAGAAATGCCCCAAATTTATTAACCATACCTGTAATTACCTCAATCTTCTTCGCAAACATCCCATCTACCGCTAATTTTGCGACCGCAGCAGGTGTCATAGTCACCTTTTCTGCTGCCTTGCGTGCCTTATCTTGTAAATTCGCACGGTCATTGAAGTTGGTCGTTGTAGCCCCAGGACTCACCACCGTAACAGAAATTCCTTTTTCCTTCCACTCGTGATATAGGCCTCTCGAAAAATTCAAAACAAACACTTTCGTTGCGGCATACAAGCTCATGTTTGGAATCGCTTGGTAGGCCGTCGAACTAGCGATATTCAAGACATAGGCTTGACCTTTCCCAACTAAGTAGGGATAGAACTTTTGGCACATCTCAACCAATGCTTGCATATTAACCTGCATCATTTTTTGATTCTCATCGAAACTGTATTTTTCGAACTCACCTACTAAGCCATAACCTGCGTTATTAACCAAGATGCGCAAATCAACTTGTTTTTCTTCGACCCAAGTAACGATACGATCGACAGAACCGGAATCGGATAAATCGGCCACAAGATAATCCACCTTCAAGCCATATTTCTTTTCAAATTCCTCTTTGACCATTTGAAGTTCATAGGAATTTCGGGCGATGAGTAATAAATCATATCCCTTAATTGCTAACTCATTCGCGATCTCTTTCCCGATTCCCTTACTTGCTCCTGTAATTAATGCGTATGCCATAATTGCTTTTCGTTAAAAAAAAGAAGCCCATTGCTGGGCTTCTTCAATTCGTTATTTCTTGGGAGCAGCGGTTGCTGCAGCCGGTGTCGGATTGAAGTAGGCTTTAATATCCACATCATCCGGTTTGATTTCTTGTGCTTTCGTGAACAATTCCTTCACTTTGGCTTCATCTTTCGTTACCGATAAATGATAACCACCTAAAAATTTATACGCTTCGAACAATTGGTTTTTATCCTCTTTGTATTGTCCTTTTTCAGCACGTTGTGTTTCCACCGCTGCTAAGAATTTCTCGTAAAAAGGAGCACCTAACCACTTCGTACCTGTATAATCAATTAAGTTATTAGTACGTGCACGGTTGATGTAGAACGGAGGCCATTTGTCATTGATTTCAATCGCCTTCGCGAACATAGAATCCGCACGCATGGCCATTGCTGGACGAGCAATGGTATCTGCCTTATTAATAAAAGCTGCAGTTAGATAGTAATCCATGGCAACTTTGAAATAATCACCAGAACCAACTGTCTGTGATTTTTTAACTTTCCATTGAATCGCATTCAATCCTGCTGCTGCAGCATCTGCATAACGCTTTTGCTTATAACGTACATCGTGAATGATCGAATAAACGTTATTGTTTGTATCCAATGGTGCAGCACGCTCTAGGTACACTAAAGCCAATGAATCTTTTCCTAATCCTTGGTATCCTTTACCAAAATACAAATCATCCATGAAGTAAGGCTTAACACCGCGCTTCACCATACCGTCTAAGTTGTCGATACCTTGTTGGAAATTACCCATCTCCACATTTGAATAACCACGCATACGGTAGATGTCATCATCTTGAACACCTTTCTTGTCAGCCTCGTCCGTAAATTTCATGGCTCCATCATAATCCTTTGATAAGAACAATAATTTAGCCGTTTCTAAAGTTACTTGTGGAGTAGCCTCAGCTTTTTCCAAATAGCGACGGAAATAACGTGATGCATTTTTGTATTGGCTACCTACGATCAAATATTCTCCATACTTACGCAAAGCAGGTGCATAGTTTGAATCCAAATCAATTGCTTCCTTGTAACGAACTTGCGTTTCTTTGTAGTTTTTACCACGTAAATAAACTGTACCAATTTTCACTTTTGCCTTGATGTTACGAGGCTCTTGCGCAAGTGCATTTTCATAAGCAGTTACCGCATTTCCGCCATCATTCTTAATCAAATAAGCATCTCCTTTAACAATGTAATGCTCGGCAGTAGGTAATTTTTTATCTTTCATCATACGATCCTGAATCAAATCGATTAAACGGATAGACTCAGCAGGATCATTGTTATTCGCATTGAATGAATCTTCTTTGCCCAAGATGTAATACATTGAATAGGCTTCCGCGATGCGGTACATCACATCAATATTTTTATTCTTTGTCTCAGCTAAAATACGATCAAACTCAACTTTCGCATCGTTGACCTTGTTTTGACCGACCAAAATCGAAGCCAATCCTACTTGATTCAAATAGTTCTTAGGATCCGCTGCCTTTCCAGCTTCGAATGCCTTACGCGCATTATCCCAATCCCGTTGATTCAAGAAATAATACCCTAAATAGAAATAATTTTCACCTGTAGGCTGTGCTGCAACTAAACCCTCAAAAACCTGTTTCGCACGGCTCGGTTGATGGCGATCCATCATATGCAAACCATCTTGAATTGTTTGCCCGAAAGCCAAATTGGTCAACAACAAACCAACTCCCAAAAGCCACGATTTCATTTTCATCATTGTAAGTAAATATTTTGTTAAAATAGTATTTTTCTTAGGCGTAAACATTGAAAAAATTCAACTAATTACTTTAAAAGTTTAAAAAAATTTGAATCACAAATATACTAATATTTCTACTAAAAATTCAAAATTCAACTCTACAAATTAGCCTTTATTGACTGATTTGATATTGCCGAATCGTGATAGGTCGGGTCAAAGGAATTAAGCCCGACTTCAAAACAATCAGTTGCCCCATGTCTCCACAGACATAATTCACAAATCCAGTCCCTAAACCCAAATAAGATTCCTTTAAAATAATTTTCACTTCGCGACGCAAAGGATATTTTTTTAAAGCCAAATTATACCCAAAGGGCTGATAAAACTCAGCCTGAGGTAAGGTGGATTCCTTTGCGACCGACATCACATTAACCGAACGAATAAATCCAAGGGAAGTTGGATTATCTCCATCACTAATCCAATTGGACCCAATAATCCCCATCGCATTCGGATGTGATTTAACGTATTCAATGACTTCTTTGTTGGAACCCGCAGCTGATACCGACAATCCGCTATTCCCTAAACCAAACAGGTCAACTAAAAACTTAATGTTACTGGAATTCGCCTTATCTACGACTAATTCAACATCCCCACCGCGCGAAGAACCGATGGATTTCCATGATTTTTGTTGGCCCGAAAGTAATGCCTTCAACTGATCTAAGCCAATTAACGTGTCTTTGTTGGAAGAATGAACCAACAAAGCAATTCCATCTGCGGCAAACTTAAAACTCCGATAAGTAATTTTCTCGCGTGTAAATACAGCCTTCTCGGCTTCAGTCAACTCCCGTGTAACAACAGCTCCCCGAACCTTGTCATTTAGTAAATCGGCAATTGCTTCATTCTCAGGCTTGAATTGCAAATTAATATTCGCAAAATGGTAGTTATCACGAAAAGCAACCTTTTCCGCTTCGACAACTCGTTGGAAAGACTCATCTACCCCCAAATTGATCGTCCCCGTTGTAGGACCATCTTTCACTTCATTTTTTTTCGTACCACAACTCATCATGACTATTGCAGTCAGTAAGCCGGCCATTAAATTAGTCTTCATATTCAGCATAATTAGATGATTCATCCGCTTCTCGAAAATACAAATAAGCGCGCCAAATCCGAAACAATCCGTACAACATAAATAAGATTCCTAATAAAAGGGTAATCTGCACGCCAGCCCATTCCCCTAAATCAAATGCAGACCAAAAAGCCACATAAGCACCCAACAAAGTGTAGGCTAAAGCGACAAAAACACGAAAAGAAATATTAACCCAAATGGCCATGGAACGTTTCATACTAGAATTTAAACAATCAGACCTGCCAAATAAAAATTTAGCAGGTCTGACACGAATCTTCAAATAAAAATTACTCAGATAACACGAACGTGATCGGCTGTGTAAAGCGAGAACGCACTGGGCGACCTGATTGCTTACCAGGAGTCCATCTTGGTACCGATTTAATTACACGTACGGCTTCTTCGTCGCAACCGAAACCTACAGATTTCAAAACTTGAACGTCTTGGATAGTACCGTCAGTGTTCACAACGAACTGAACGTATACTTTACCCCCCACGTTAGCACGTTGTGCAGCTGATGGGTAACGTAAGTTTTTTTGCAAGAAGGCACCGAAAGCACGGGGTCCTCCTGGGAATTCTGCTTGCTGCTCAACCGCTGTAAAGATTTCATCTTCAGCTGGTTTAGGCGGCTCAACTGGCTCAGCGCCTTTTGCATCAGGATCCACAGGTGGCTCATACGTTTCCGTTTCCCCTTTCACAGTTTCCGATGCTGTGTTACCACGAACTTCTTCAGGTGGTGGCTCAGGCTTCGTTACTTCCTCATCATGCTTGATTTCTGGAGGTAAGAATTTCGTCGTAGTCACCTTAGGAATTTCTTTGGGTGGTGGCGGCGGTGGCGGTGGCGGCAACTCAACCTTCTTGGTAGGAGCAGGCTTATCCAGTTTCATTACTTCAGCAGTCACCTCAGTCTTTTCTTCTGATTCGGCAGTTAACTGTTTCCAGAAAGCTGCGATTAAAAGAGCACCGACAAAGAGTGCAGAGCCTAGTAATACCGACCGCTTCATTACTTTAGGATACGTCTTCCGAAGAACAAAAGCACCGAATTCACGGTTCTTGTCTTTGAAGATAATATCGTCCAAAGTAGCATTTTGGCTTATTACTTGTGACATAATATTCGTTTAATTTAAAATTAATTTAATAGGTCTATTTACCTGATCGTTTAATCAAAGCTTCCGTATCCGGATCAATTTCCAACAAAGCATAACGCTTATTGTTGGTAATTGCACACTCATCAAGCATATCAATCATATTGCGATATTTTGCTTTTTTCGTAGGCTTAATTACGATGGTAAAATTAGAACCAACTTTCGCCTTAAGATCCGCAATTACCTTGCGAATGCCTGTCTCAGAATAGTTGGTCACCTGCATTACTGTACCTGCTTCTGTAGGAATACCTTGGTAGTAATACACCTTATCAACATCTGGACACACCGTAAGTGTTTCAGACAATTTAACAGGTGAAGTTTCCTTCGTATCCGTTTTATCAGGCATGTTTAATTGCATGGTAACGGGTTTTGCTAACGTAGTTGTTAACATAAAGAAAGTAATCAACAAGAAGCCTAAGTCCACCATAGGTGTCATGTCGATTTTGGTCGACATCTTTTTACTACGCTTCTTCCCGCCTTTCTTCCCGCCACCGGAGCTATCTATTTCTGCCATTTCTGTTTCTAATTAAAAATGAAAACTTATTTCGGTTTATTTTCCGGACCAGTTACCAATTGGAAGATATTGATATTCTGAGCTTGCAAAGTACCGATGATATCAGCAAACACTTTGTAATTAGACTCTTTATCTCCTTTAATAGCAACCTTTAATTCTGGATTAGACAATTTCGCATAACCCACCCAATACGATAGTTCGTTATTTGATGAATCAATTGGAATTCCCTTGCTTAGCTTCTTAGCTTCTGAAGGTTTCATATTCAACACCTGACGCATCGCTCCAAGAGGATAGCCTACAATTTCCGAAGCCATAAAGTTCTTCTTCATTTCAGCTGTTACAGCGATTCCATAGCGATTAGCCATACGCTCTAACATAAACTCTCTTGCCATTTGATCATCAGTTGCCAAATAAACGCCTCCTTCTGGTGAAACACTAACCATCAGCATACCATCTTTCGTATTCAAAGGCTTCTCTGAGATAGATGATGGTGGCGTGATTGTAACTGCCTCTTCTGGACGGAACTTCGCGGTTAACATGAAGAACGTCAAAAGAAGGAAAGCCACATCACACATCGCTGTCATGTCGAGTGAGACACTATGTCGTTTAGCTTTAACTTTTGGCATAACAATTATTTTTTTGAACAGTGAATAAAATTGAATGAAAGGGCAAAGCCCCTAAATCAGTTCAAATATTAATTGTGATGTGTAGCGTAGTTTTGGTTAACACTTAAGCCGATCTCATCGATGCTGTAAGTTAACTCATCAATTTTCGCTGTAAATACGTTGTATGCAATGATACAGATCGCTGAAGTACCGATACCTAATGCTGTATTGATAAGGGCCTCAGAGATACCATTTGCTAACGCTGATGAATCTGTAGATCCACCTGAGTTACCTAATGAAGCAAAGGCCTTGATCATACCAACTACCGTTCCTAATAGACCGATCAACGTAGATACTGACGCCAATGTTGCAATGATAGTCAAGTTTTTCTCCAACATTGGTAATTCCAATGAAGTAGCTTCTTCAACTTCTTTGCTCAATGCAGCTAATTTTTGCTCCTTATCTAAAGAAGTCTCAGAAATTAACGCTTTGTATTTTTTGATAGCAGATAATGTAACGTTACCTACTGAACCTTTTTGCTTATCACAAGCTTTCAAAGCTGCTTCAACATCATCTTTGTCTAAAGCTGCTTGTACTGAACGTACGAAAGCGTTCACATCACCAGTACCTTTTGCTTTACCGATCGTGAATAAACGCTCAATTGAGAATGTTAATGCAGTTAAGAAACAAGTCATCAAAACTGGCACGATAACTCCACCTTTGTAAACGACACCAAAGTAATCGCCTGGTAGTGGGTGTCCTTCTGTTGTACCTCCTTCAAAGTGAGAAGGATCTCCCATCACAAAATTGTAAATAGCTAATGCAATGGCAAAAAGAACAATTAGAATTAAACCGGCAGAAATTCCACCTGATTTTTTTTCAGTTGCAGCTGGCTTAGCAGCTGGCTTTGGTTGTTGTGTACTCATTAGTTTGGTAATTTGGGGTTAAAGAATTATTTTTTTGTTAATAAAACTTGTTGAAAAATGCGGGAGTAGTTTTCATAGCTTTTGACTCCACAACTTTTTTCGGTAAAGGCAAAAGTAATAGAATTCTCAATTAATTTGTACACATACAATTGTCCCCCCTTCACAAAATACCCACCTATCCCACAACGCTATTGTATTATCTTGATATTTTATCCAAAAATCCCCCCTTTATTAGGTACTTTTTTGAGAATTATTTTTTTAAAAAAAAATCAAAAAAAATTAATTTAAACCTATTTACACGCCATAAAGTACTAAAATCCCATACATTTGTACTCTGTAACTTTTACCCATGGACTCCCCTTTTAGCCCCAAAGGTCCCCGCGCTGCAACACGCAAAAATGAAAGCCAACCGCTGAAAGAAGCGATTGATGCACTCTTACGCGTCTACAAATTGCAAAATCAGTTCGATGAAACATCCATCGAGGCAAATTGGGCTGAAATCATGGGTAAACCCATCGCCGCCAGAACCACCAAAGTCTACGCGAAAAACCAGAAATTATACCTGCAAATCGACTCAGCCCCCCTGAAAAAGGAACTCCTCATGGCGAAACAAAAAATGATTGAATTAATTAATAAACATGCCGGCAAAACCGTCATCCAAGAAGTAATCTTCCTCTAATCCTCCTGCAAAGGCTTGCGCAAATCCCACAACAAGCTCAGCCACACGACAAATAAAGGCAGTATCATTAATGCATAGCGATTCACAAAAGCCTCACGCAAAAACCTAGGAAACAAATCTGTCGGTGAAAAACTCGAAATCAACAGAGTGATTACAAACAACACCCAGCGCGCGCGCGACTTTTCTCCCAACACAAACCAAAGTCCTACACCCGGGAAGGCCATAATTAAGGTAGGAGATTCTGTGCCGGTGCTGGCCAACATTAAATAGATCAACACCAAGGCCAACAAGCGCAACTGAAAATCCACATGAAACCATTTCTTCGGCTGAAAATATACCCATGCCGAAAGCAGCAGGGATGGAATCAAAAACCACATATTCGACAAAGTACCATCCCCCGTAATCCGTCGGAACATCCCCATTACACATACATCAGTTCGTAAATTTCGGATGTCTACATTCAAGGTATTTTTGTGCGACAAAACCTCCATCCACTCGTGATAACATTGCCAAGTATATTCCCAACCGCCAAATAGAAAGGGAAAAAGAAAAACCGCTACAAACCAAAATAGCAAATAAGCCGCATAGCGAAAACGTTCTTTGGTGAAAAAGAAAAATACTAATCCTACAATGCCATAAAACTTAATGAATACACCTAAGGCAATTAACAAGGCCGACCAGCCTAATTTGCCTCTTTGCATGAAAATATAACTCCACAAAATCATCGCCACACATAATGCATGAAACTGCGTATTCAACAGCGCCGTAATCGTGGAATTCAGACTAATCCATAATATCCAGGCACGCTGCTTTTGGCCTATAGGTAAATTCCATACCGCCCCAAACAACATCCCCGCATTCAACGCATTCCAAACAACCACACTCCAGCCCAATGGCAAATAGGCAAAGGGTGCCATCAAAATCGCAAAGGCGGGCCCATATAAGTACAGATCAAAATACTCTTTTGGATACAAGGGATACAAATGCATACCTTGAACAAAATGCCCAAAACTCGACCGAAAAATTTGAAAATTATTGATGTGCGAGTTTACCTCCGAAAGTGAATACTGCTTCCAACCCGTAAAAATTCCCGCTCCTACCCAAATGAAGAGTAAGACATAGAATCGCGCATACCAAGGATTACGATTGACTGATTTGACCGACATAAGTATCCATTGTTATAAAATCGCCTAAGTTCTCCGACTTCAACCAGCGTAAATATCGCTCCATTTTCTCCAGTAATCCCCCCTCATGTCCACGCTTCACATGACCCGGCAAGGGATAAGCATCCAAATTCGTAAATTCCCAAGGATGGAAATACAAATTCAAAAAGCCATTTCGCAAGGAAGCTCGCGTGAGATACTTGTATAAAAAGAGTGGAAAGTTTTTGAAGGCCAACCAAAACAAGGGTATTCGAAACTGCGGCGTAACTGATGCCGGAACCTGCCAAAGTCCCTTTTCAAAAAAAGCTTTCATCGGCCTATCGCGGTGATCATATCGACCAGGAATCCAAGTCGGATTCAGGGAAGAATGGTAGGCATAGCCAGCCTTCACAATTTCTTCCTCGGGAACATATTGCATGCGCGCCATCCGAAAGCCGTAAATAGGTTTTCCGCTAAGCTTTTCTAGTAAATCTTTGGACGACTTTAAATCCGTCTTCGGGTCGAAATGCCCATGGTAATATCCATGTGAGGCTAGCGCATGCCGGGGATGTAATGCCTTTATCCATTCCGCGTTCGCCTCCGCATATACGCCCGTACAAAATATCGTCACGGGGATTTCATAGCGATCCATCAAATGCATGAATGCCGCTACCCCTTTGCGCGAAACCAACAATTGTTCCTCCAAAGGTAAATCATAGCCATATTCCGTGGGAATATCGCACTCCTCTACATCTAAGGTAATCATGATTTGCGGGCGCATAGACTTAGATTAAGCGGCGAATTAAAATCGATGAAAAATTAAATAACTCCGTCAAAATCGTCTTGAATTTCATGCTCGAAAATTGAATCCCATCCCGTAACTGCACATAAATCCATTCAAAACGAATGTCTTTGGAGCGACTCACCAAAACCAAGAATTCCATATCAAACAGAAAGGCTGAGATTTGAGTCTTTAAAAACATTTCCTTTCCACGCTGATTAAAGCCTTTTAACCCGGATTGCGTATCCTTGACTTTCAAGCGGGGAAAAAAAAGGTAGTTCATCAACTTCAAACTCAAGGAAAAAATCTTTCTGCGTAGCGGCAATGAATCATAATATTGCTCGTCACGTACACCCACCACCACATCCACATTTCCCGTAGCTAAGCGGCGATACATTTCAAGTGCGTTTTCCAATCTGTAAGGATAATCCGCATCCGTATAAATGATTAAATCCCCTTTCGTCTCCTTTACAGCCTCGCGTAAAGCTGCACCCTTACCTACATTTTTGGGCAAATCAAGATAATAAAAAGACCCGATACCTTGTCTCAGCAAAGTTAAATCAGAGGCCTGAATTCCCTGCGAACTTCCATCATTGACCAAATAAACCGATACGGGCTGATCGGCTGGTAATTGCTTCTTGAATTCCAGAAAATAATGCAGCAAATCTTCCGCCCAACCCGTGTGAGGATTGTAACAAGGATGTACTAAATCTAAAGAACGTGTGGAAGTCAAGCCGCTTTTTTTTACAATATTACAAAATTTCAGACTTTCCTTTGACGAAAAAAAAGGACATATTTGCAGCTCAACCCAATACGCACTACATGCAGATTCCCGCTCTTCTAAAAAATGGTGACCGCGTTGCCATCGTTTCCCCAGCTTCTCCGCCTAGTTCCAACCAATGGAAAAAGGGCATTGAAGTATTGGAATCCTGGGGTTTAGAAGTCGTTTTTGCAGAGAATTTTCTTGCCAAACACTTTGGCTTGGCGGGCACCGACGAGCAACGTCGGGCCGACATGCAACATGTCTTGGACGATCCTAGCATTAAAGCTATTTTCCCTCTGCGTGGGGGTTATGGCAGCAGTCGTTTTTTAGACACTTTGGACTTTTCTCGGTTTACAGAATCACCTAAATGGTTGGTCGGCTTTTCAGACATCACGGCTTTATTATGCCACATAGACCAGTTAAAGATTGCGGGCATTCACGGCCCTATGCCAAATAATTTCTGCCAAAAAGGCGGTGATGAAGCCTTAGAGTCCTTGCACCAACTCCTTTTTAAAGGGAAAACGCATATACAAATTCCATCTCATGAGGCCAACCGTGCAGGTGAAACTACAGCCACGATTGTCGGGGGGAATTTATCTTTATTGGCCCACCTCATTGGCTCAGAAAGCTTCCCTAATCCCAAGGGGAAAATCCTATTCATTGAAGAGGTTGGTGAACGCTTGTACCACGTAGATCGGATGTTGGTCCAACTCAAACGTGCCGGCTACTTTGCTAAGTTAAAAGGTTTGATCATCGGTGGATTTACCGATTGCGATGAGGCCAAATTAGAAATTGGAAAAACTGTGGAAGAACTCGTGTTGGAACATTGCGCAGGGACCGATTATCCCATCGCATTTGATTTCCCTGCGGGTCACATTCCCAATAATTTCGCTTTGCCGTTTGGCACAAAAATCAAGTTCTTGGTAAATAATGAAAATGTCCAAGTTCTTGGACAGATTTAATCCTTTTCAGTATTGAAATCAGCTAGTTTTGGTCAAAAAAAACCATGCTAGCAAAAACCTATGGCTGTTCCGTTTTTGGAATAAACGCGTCGCTCATTACCATTGAAACCCATGTGGGACAAGGGAGCAAATGTCATTTAGTAGGACTTCCTGACTCTACGATCAAAGAGGCCATTCTTCGGGTGGAATCATCCATGAAACAAATGGGCTGTTTCTTCCCCCGAAGAAAAGTTGTCATCAATCTCGCTCCTGCCAATGTGCGCAAAGAAGGATCCGCCTACGATCTAGCCATAGCCCTGTCGGTCATTCAAGCTTCCGAGCAAATCTTCCTTCCCGATTTAGAACAATATGTAATCATGGGTGAATTAGCGCTTGATGGCATCCTTCGACCCATCAAAGGGGCATTGCCTATTGCCATGGAAGCCCGAAACAATGGCATTCGCAAAATAATCTTACCACTAGAAAATGCCCACGAAGCGGCTTATGTGGAAAACATGGAAGTTTTTGGGATGGAAACGCTGCAAGAAACCGTCCAATTTTTGCGCGGAAAATCCTTTCACAAACCCATACAAGTTAAACAGCACGAGCGCGAATCAAGTGTTCACAAGCTCGATTTTTCACAAGTTCAGGGGCAGGATATGGCCAAAAGAGCACTTGAAATCGCAGCTGCGGGAGGCCATAACCTAATCCTTATTGGCCCACCGGGTGCCGGAAAAACGATGCTCGCGAAACGTATTCCGAGTATCCTACCCCCGCTCAGTATTCAAGAAGCTATGGAAACAACCATCATACATTCCATTGCTGGGAAGTTGGGTTTCCGACAATCCTTACTAGCCGATCGCCCCTTCCGTTCTCCGCATCATACCATTTCAGCTACAGCATTAATCGGCGGCGGTTCAAATCCACAACCCGGCGAAATTACATTAGCACATCACGGCGTATTATTCCTCGACGAGCTTCCTGAATTTTCCAAACATGCCCTTGAAGTCATGCGACAGCCCCTGGAAGATCGCATTGTAAACATTTCAAGAGCTCGCTATGCGGTCGAATTTCCGGCCAACTTTATGCTAATTGCTAGCATGAACCCCTGCCCTTGTGGCTATTACAATCACCCCACGAAAGATTGTACTTGTGGGCCAGAAGTTGTCCAGCGCTACTTAAATAAAATATCAGGACCCTTATTAGACCGGATTGACCTGCATATTGAGATTCTTCCCATTCAATTTGAAGAAATGCGCAAACAGACCACCAATGAATCGAGCCAACACATCCATGACCGCGTTTTTCGTGCGCGAAAAATTCAAGAAAACCGCTTTGAAAAATACTCCCTGATTCAAACGAATGCCATGATGGATGGAGGGATGATTCGAGATATGTGTGCATTGGATGAACATTCCGAATTACACTTAAAAACAGCTATGAATAAATTATCCCTTTCAGCACGCGCTTATGACCGCATCATCAAAGTGGCCCGTACCATTGCAGATTTAGCAGGAAGTAAGCATATAAACTTGGAACATATAAGTGAAGCGATTGCCTATCGAAGTTTAGATAGGGAAAATTGGGGAGGATAATGTATTTTTGAAAAAAAGAACCTGCATGAGAATTCTATTCGCCTTCGTAATAAGCACATTCATTAGTTTTTCGACTAAAGCACAGAACCCATCGTTCAAACCCTTAGAGAGCTTTGACGCCATTTTTGCTCGAGCGAAAAAAGAGAACAAACCTATTTTCTTCGAAGTATTTCTACCTAATTGCTCACATTGCATGGCTTATGATGTGACGCTAAAAAACCCAAAAATCAAACAATTCCTCGATAAAAACGTCCTTGCCTACCAGCTTGACATCAGCAAACGAGAAAACGGATTGTTCTTGCGGAAACAAAAAGTATATGTTCCTTCAACCCCCAGCTTCGTCATGCTAAGCCCAGAGGGAAAACCTTGGGATGTTCAAACCATGGGTGATGAATTGAATACCGTTGATGGAATTCTTACTACGCTTCAAAAAGCAATAGACCCGCTAAAGCGCGATGAAGCAATCTTGAAAAAATACCAACAAGGCAGTAGGGAATTCGATGAGATGCTCGGTTTAGCCAATTTCACACGTATGACCTTAGACACGGTTCAAAACATTGAAATCGTCCAACAACTCACTGAAGCGTTACCCAAAGAGAAATATGAAACAGAATTGGGTTTTTTGTTAATTCGAAAAGTAATGCTCGATAATAATAACCCCTTGTTTGATCACTTTATTAACAACTTGGCCAACTTCCGTAAATCGAATGACTCCGTTACCGTGCGACAAGTAGCTGAAAATACGTTGATGTCGACCCTGTTTTCTAGTCGGGCCCGAAAATTCAGTCCGGAGCGCATCGCGGGGATCAAATATGGGCTACAGAAAATAGGCTTAACAGATGCACAAATTGCAAATCGCTGTATCGTGTTAGAAGTTCTAATTGACTTAGACAAGGACCAATTAGATGTCGCAACCAACCGAATCAAATCCTATTACCAAGGCAAAGAAATTCCGGCAAAAGAAAAGGAATTTTGGTGCAAATGGTTGACGCGCAATTCGGACCCTAAAAATCCTTGTCCGCTTCCTTAATTCTTCTTGTTTAATTCTGCGAAATCAAGTAATTTTCAGCATAAGATATGCCTCACAAACCATCAACAATGAAAAAAACTATACTATTCTGTTTAACCGCATTAACATTTGTAGGATTTACCAATGCCATCCCTTTAGTAGGAGAAGAATCGTTAGAATCTGTGTTCAAGCGAATCAAAGAAGAAGTAGATGCGAACTCACAGGCCTATTCGAGTTTGGGTACGGCATGCTCAACCATAGGCCACCGACTAACAGGTAGCGAAAATGGCAAAAAAGCAGAAGAGTTTGCTTTTCAATTATTTAAGAAATATGGCTTTCGGGATACCAAATACCAAGGATTTCAAGTAGAAGCATGGGCACGCGATACGGTTACTTTATCCGTAGCACCACCCAAATCGGATGACTTCCGCGAAATTCCTGTCGTTTCACTCGCGTTAACGCCCGTGGAATCGAAAATCCAAGGACAAATTGTGGATTGTGGAAATGGCTTAGACGCTGATTTTGCAGCGAAAAAAGACTTAGTCAAAGGTAAAATCGCCTTAGCAAATATCGGACTCATCGACGCCCCAGCCGGAAGCAAAAACCTACACCGTTCCGAAAAAACAGCTTTAGCCATCAAATACGGAGCGGCTGGCGTAATTTTCGTCAATACAGTAAAAGGCCAAGTATTATTAACAGGTACGGCGTCAGTAACGGGAAATTTAATTTCCATTCCTGCGGTTTGTATTTCGTTGGAAAGTGGCACAGAAATCAGAAAATGGCTTGTTGACCAACCCGGTTTATTGAGCATGATTGAAATGCATAATGTAAGCCAACCGATCAAAGCGCGCAATGTGGTGGCAACCTTAAAAGGGGAAAGCCGACATTTACGTCATGAGAAAATTATCATCGGTGGTCACCTAGATTCTTGGGATTTAGCGACGGGGGCAATCGATAATGGCATCGGATCATTTTCGGTGATTGATATTGCTAGAACTTTCAAAGCCTTGGGATTAAAGAGCAAACGAACTATCGAGTTTGTAGCATTCATGGGTGAAGAGGAAGGGCTTTTAGGCTCCAAAGCTTACATTGAACGCGCTAAAAAAACGGGGGAAATAGATGAAATCGTATATATGATTAATTTAGACATGGCAAATGACGTTCATGGATTTAATGGAGGAGGTCGTGATGAGATGATGCCATTATTGAAAGAAATTGGTAATAAAATTAAAGCCATTGACCCAAGTTTTGCCAATGAATTACACAATGCTGCAGGCTTGCATTCTGACAACCAAGCCTTTCTAATGGAAGGGATTCCTGCCGCTGACCCCGTAGGAAAATTGAGCCGTTCCGTATTAGATTGCTATCATGCAAATTGCGATGTTTTCAGTCTCGTAAACAAAAAAGAGATGGAAAACAATGTCAAATACACATCCATGCTCTTATATGCATTGGGGAATACTAACACATTTCCAGCGAGGAAATTGGACTTTTATTCAACGCGCGATTTCTTCATTAAACAAAACTTACGTCACGAATTAGAACTCGGTAATGAATGGCGCTGGGGAAATAATTAATTTCTCCTCTTTTTGATTATTTTTGCAACAAATTGAATTACCCGACACCCTTATGAATACGACTAATCCTTCATTTTACGAACACAACATGGAAATAATCCCAGAAAACACCTTCAAATCAATCATCAAAGTAGTTGGTATAGGTGGTGGTGGCTCCAATGCGGTGAAGCACATGCAGGAAATGGAAATTAAGGGGGCTGACCTCGTTATTTGCAATACGGATTCTCAAGCCTTGGCTTCAAATCCTGTTCAAACCAAAATTAAGTTAGGTCAGCAAGGCCTAGGAGCAGGTACAGATCCTGAAGTTGGGCGTTTGGCAGCATTGGAAAGTCGGGAAAAAATCCAACACATGTTGTCGAATGAAACTCAAATGGTTTTCATCACAGCGGGAATGGGTGGAGGTACAGGAACTGGAGCAGCGCCAGTAATTGCTGAAATCGCTCGAGAAAGAAATTTATTGACAGTTGCGGTTGTTACAGCTCCATACAACTGGGAAGGCCGCGATAAGATTCAATACGCTTTAAATGGCGTAGAGGCATTAAAAAGATTTTGTGACACAGTGATTGTGGTCATGAATGATAAATTAGCTGAGCATTACGAAAACTTGCCGATGTCGGAGGCTTTCTCAAAAGCTGATGACGTTTTGGCCAAAGCGGTTAAATCCGTTGTGGACGTTATTGCGAAACCAGGCGATATCAATACGGACTTCATGGATGTGAAAAAAGTATTAACGAATGCTGGAAAAGCCATGATGAGCTCAGCGTATGGTAGTGGCGAAAATCGCGCATATGATGCCATTGCAGAAGCATTGACTTCGCCATTGTTGAACTCGCAGCAAATTAAAGGTGCCAAACGCATCTTGGTGACTGTTTCAACAGGAAGCAGTAACCAGTTGAAGATGAAAGAACAAAACATCATCATCAACTACTTAAATGAACGAATTTACTTGCAGGCCGACATGGTCAAATTCGGATTCTCAACAGATGAGGAATTAGGCGATAATTTATACTTAACAGTTATCGCAGCAGGGTTTGAACATGAAGGAGATGAATTTGGTGGATATTTTGAAACATCTGACGGGACCTATGAAGCAGCAGACGAATTAGGCCAACGAGAATTCTCACCCGGCAGCACGATTACGTTAGATACGGAGTCTGCCAATAACCCGATGAACGAAGAAGAACGTTTCAATTACATGGTCGATGTATATGCAAACGGTGGCCTGAGCGAAACAGAATTCGAGGTACCTACCTACCGCCGTAATTCCGTAAAACTTTATGCCTTGAACAGACTTCCAGAGGAAGAGTGGGTGACTACTGACCTTTATTAAGCCCATTGAACTTCTTGTATCGTTTCACGAATTAATGCCTCACTTGCATAAGGTATTTCAAATTCGGAAACTTCCGCCAAACCACCCATCGATATACCTGGTCGGCGATAATCCATGGCTGAATCACGCACCGTTCGTGCACTGGTATGCACGGCGTCAACTCCTATGTCGATAAATTGGCGGCAATTCTGTGGATTTACCCCACTCCCAGCCATAATTTCAATTCGACCTGAAGCCCTCGCAACTAATTGGGCAATATTTCCAATCCCTTCGAGCGCTTTGTTCCTTTGGCCCGATGTTAAAATGCGTTGAAAATTTAAATCAATCAATTGCTCCAAAACGACTTCGGGTTCCCGACTCACATCGATTGCCCGGTGGCAAGTCAAGGGAAAATCCCCTACCCTGTTTCGTAATTCCTGAAGAAATGGAACATCCAAATCGCCATTGGGAAGAAGTGCCCCAACGACCAATCCATGAACACCCATTCGAATAAGTTCATCAGCCTCCACCAGCATCGTTTGCTTCTCGTGAGCATCATAACAGAAATCACCACCGCGAGGTCGCAACATGGCATGAACTTCTAAACTCGTAGCAGCTATTACAGCTTTAACAAGCCCTGCAGACGGCGTACATCCACCATCATGTGGGGAAGCGCATAATTCAACACGATCCGCACCAGCACGATCAGCCGCCAAACAGGATTCCAATGAATATGCACAAACTTCGACCGCAATCCTTGAATTTCTTTTCATAAAAATAGGCCTAAATTGGCCATTAAATAGCTTTTTTGATAATTAACGAAAATTTAAGAAATAAATCTTTTATAAATATTTTTTTATTTTACTTTTGCACACAGATCAAAATGAAATAATAAAATTACGTAACATATGTATTGGACATTAGAACTTGCCTCCTACCTAGAAGATGCGCCATGGCCAGCTTCCAAAGATGAATTAATTGACTTCGCAATCCGCACAGGATCTCCCTTAGAAGTTGTTGAAAACTTACAAGAATTAGAAGACGACGGACAACCCTTCGAAAGCATCGAAGAAATTTGGCCAGATTATCCTACAAAGGATGACTTCTTCTTCAACGAAGACGAATATTAATTAAGAGGCGAAAGCCTCTTTTTTTATGGCCTTAATTTCCTCACTTAGGCCCTGGTTACGTAAAGCAATCCCCCAGCGGCGGAGCAAGACATCATCCCAACTAGTCGCCATTTCATTTTGCTTCAAATAGTCAATTTCAGCATGCATATAAGGCAACTCAGGATGCAACAATTGGATATCCCCTTGAAGCAAAGCAAAACTATTTGAGCCATAGGTTTCCCACAAATGATGTTGTGTGGATACTGGTAATGACAATGCAATAGCATTTTGGAAAAATTGCTCTCTCAAAGATTCGTCCCCCCCTGATAGAGTATATGTAGCCGTTAAACAGTACTTGGGAACTTGGTGGAATACCTCGCGTTCCAACACATCCATCGTATCCTTTGCCATCACCCGATATGTGGTCCATTTTCCCCCCAAAATGCTGACCAATTTACTCCGACCATCTAACTCCACTTCGTGATCACGTACTAATGATTTAGTATCTGAAGCCATGGCAGCATCTAAGGCCGCCTGCAGCAAAGGTCTTTGACCCACAAAAGTTGAGGTAACATCTGACCGAGAGGCTTTTCCAGAAGCATAGCGATTAAAATAATCGAGCAGGTAATCGATTTCCTCCGACAAGATCGGTGGGTTTTCACATAAGGTATCAGGCTCGTCGGTGGTTCCCACTAAGACATAATCTCGCCATGGTATTACAAAAATTACGCGCCCATCATCCGTTTTTGGAATCAATAAGGCTGTTTTACCAGGCCAAAAAGAGGCAGGCAATACAATATGTGCTCCCCGACTCACCTTCATACGAGGTTTCATTTTAGGATTTGCCATCGCACGAATCGCATCCGTAAAAGGCCCTGTTGCATTGACAACGGCCTTCACAGCTATTTGATAAGCTTCACCAGAAATGACATCTTGAAAGCAAACCTCCTTCACTTTTAAACTCTTAGGAGCATGTACAAAACTTGTTAATTCCGCATAGTTCAACACACATGCTCCAGCTGCTTCCGCAGATTGTAAAATAGCTAGCGCATATCGTGCATCATTCAATTGGCCATCATAATACAAAACACCTCCACGCACATGGTCCAACGAAATTGCCGGACTTAATTCACGCATTTGCTTGGGACCTAAACCTCGGCTAGGTTCCAAGTTTGTATGGCCAGCGATGCGATCGTATAACCACATCCCAACTCGATAATAAATTCGATCAAACCAGGAATAGCAAGGCGTCAATAAAGCTAGTGGATGCGCTAAATAAGGAGCATTTTGCAAAAGGATTCTACGCTCATGCAAGGCCTTATAGACCATCTTGAACTGTTGCCAATCCAATTTCTTGAACGCCTGTTCCAAATAACGTACCCCCCCATGAACTAATTTGGTTGATTTTGAGGATGTCTGACAGGCAAAATCACCTTTCTCGATTAATAGCACCCGGTAACCACGCAGTGTAGCATCCAATGCAACGCCTGCACCCGTCGCGCCACCTCCGATAATACACAAATCAAAAGGCTCTGTTAATTTCTTTATTTGGTCCGCGCGGTTAAAGGCCATTCGATTAATGAGGTTTACAAAGGATAAAGGAAGATTTACTTCAATTTACTCAACAAATTCTAAAATAAAACGCAAAAGATTCATTTAAAATTGATAAAAATAGAAGAGATTTTATAATTTTGCAGTCCTTTGGCTAGTAACATAAACTAGCAAGAGCATCAAAGCATTATAATTTTATGGCAAAGAAGAAAGAAGTAAACGAATCCATTGAAATCATTGAAAGCCCAGAAGCGCTTCAACAAGAATTAGTAAAAGTCACTGGATTTTTTGATCAAAATAAATCATCAATTATAGGAGCTGCCGTGGTTGCAGTAGCGATTATCGTGGGGTACTTTGGTTTTCAATGGTACCAAAACACGCAAGATGCTGAAGGTGAAAAGAAATTATACAAGGCTGTTTACGCATTTGAATCCGATTCATTAGCTGCTGCTTCGAAAGACTTAGCGAAAGTTTCGGATGAATTTGGTGGAAATACGCAAAATTTAGCAGACTTATATTTAGGTATTACTTTGTTGAAACAGGGTAAATTCGATAATGCCATTGAGAAATTGAAAAATTTCAGCAGCGGCGATTTATTGGTTCAAGCACGTGCGTATTCGTTAATAGGCGATGCATATTCAGAAAAGAAATCCTATGCTGAGGCAATTGAATATTACGCGAAAGCGGCCGACTATAAATCAAATAAATTCTTCTCACCGGGTTATTTGTTGAAACTTGCTAACGCATACGAAGCAAATAAACAATCGAAAGAAGCTTTGGATACCTATACAGCAATCACGGAGAAATATCCAGAATCTGCTGAGGCAATTCCAGCGAAGAAATATAAAGCGCTTTTGGAAAGCTCTATCTCTGAATAATAAAGTTTACGAAATTGTCAGGAGGGGATAAGAGCAGCAGCTTTTATCCCCTCTTGTTTTAGCCCCTTTACCATGTCATCAGCCTTAAAAAACTTAAGTGATTTTAGTACCGCCAACCTACCTGACGTTACGCAAAAACGTTTCGCTATCGTAGTCGCAGAATGGAACACGGAAGTCACCGGAGCATTGTACACGGGAGCTTTCAATACACTATTGAAATATGGGGTACAAGAAGCAAACATCGTTAGTGTTCAGGTTCCAGGCAGTTTTGAATTAAGCTTGGGAGCACAAAAGATGGCCGAGAAAGCAGACATCGATGCAGTGATATGTCTTGGCTGTGTGATTCAAGGCGAAACACGCCATTTCGATTTCATCTGTCAAGCTGTTGCGGATGGCATTACAAATGTGAGCTTGAAATACAATAAACCGGTTATTTTTGGCGTATTAACGCCAAACAACCAAGAACAAGCTATGGATCGCGCAGGCGGAAAACACGGCAATAAAGGAGATGAGGCAGCCATTACTGCCATTAAAATGTTAGCAATTAATTAAGATATACTACTATGCAAGTTTGGAAATTTGGCGGTACATCCGTAGGAAAGCCAGAAAGAATGCAATCGATTCGTCAACTTATTACCGAGGACGGCAAACCTAAAATTGTTGTTTTATCTGCATTATCAGGTAGCACGAATGCATTGTTATCCATTTCAGAATCATTAATCGCACAAAATCAAGCGGAGGCGAAAACCAAAGCGGCTGATTTACGTGCGCATTACGATGCCTTTTTAACCGAGCTTTACCAAACACCTGCGGGTCTTGCGAAAGGTCAAGCAATCGTTACGAAGGAATTTACGTTCATCGACAGCCTGATCTCGACGGTACCCTACACCGTGAAACAAGAGAAGGAAATGGTCGCTTTGGGCGAATTGTTATCGACTCAAATTTTCGAGGCCTACTTGCAAGAAGAAGGGGTAAACTCAACGTTGCTACCTGCTCTAGACTTTATGGTGATCGATGCTGACAACGAGCCTGTTATGACCGAAATCGAATCGAAATTAGCAGCCACCTTAGCACCTGTCAAAGACAAGCAAATCTTCATCACACAAGGTTTCATTTGCCGCAATCCAGCCGGCGAAGTTGACAACTTAAAACGTGGAGGTTCCGACTATACTGCTTCATTAATCGGTGGGGCTATTCAAGCCGAAGAAATTCAAATCTGGACGGACATCGACGGGATGCACAACAATGATCCGCGCATCGTGAAAAATACCTTCCCGATTCGGGAATTATCATTCGCAGAGGCTGCCGAATTAGCCTACTTTGGCGCAAA
>DKIP01000080.1 GCA_002454335.1 Cytophagaceae bacterium UBA6715
CCCCAAGGCCATCAAACTAAATACATGATTCTTCCGAGAAATTTTTATCAAATATATCTCTAAATTTAAGGATTAAACTCAATCACCTAATGTCGTTTCAAGCCTACATCGATAACATTCGAACAAAGACAAGTAAAACGCCCGAAGATTTCGTGCGACTAGCCGAAGAAAAAGGATTTTTAAAAAAAGGGGTCCCCGTGGCCAAAGCAACCGAGATTGTAAATTGGCTGAAAGCGGATTTTGATTTAGGACATGGGCATGCCAATGCGATTTACGCTTATTTCAAGGGGAAAAGAGTCTAAGACATGAACAAACTATGATCGACTGGACAGAGACCGCAGGCCAACTAGAAAAAACATTTACGTTTGACACCTTTGAATCAGCCATGCTTTTCATGCAAAAGGCCGCTGAAAAAATAACGGAATTGGATCATCATCCCACGTGGACAAATACCTTCAATCGAATACACATCGTGCTTAGTACGCATGATGCCGGGAACAAGGTTACAGAAAAAGATAGAGAACTAGCTCAGGCATTGGATTCCATTTATCAACACAACTAATATGATTAAATACCTCACTTTCGCAGCTTGTTTATTGTTAACAGGATGCCAATATTTACCATTTTCCCAACTAACTTCGACGACAACAATCGGCGGGAATGATGCTTTTTTACTTGGGAATAATCCCCATGGTTCCTTTACCGTCAGCCTGAAGAATTTAGGGAAAACTGACGTTAAGATATGGAGATGTCCAATCGACGGAGGCCAGCATTCACCGGTTCAGGTGAAACCGAATGAGCACATATCTGTTCGTGTTGAGAAAAATACGGCTTTACGTATTGAAAATGCATCTGCTAAATCCGTCGATGTTTTACTGAAAGTGAAAGGCGACACCGGTTTGTCAATGGGTTATCAAAAACATTAAGGTTGTAGAAATAGCTGCCGCGTGTATTCCAGCAATCTCGCATCTCCTGCGGCTCCATGTCCAGGAACAACATGTTTTAGCATTGGAAAAGCCGATTGAATGGCTGCGACCGTTGTGGACCAGGCACCTACATTCGCATCGCCTAAAAAGCCTTGGCTTGCACCGATTTCTTTGATCAGGCAACCTCCGAATAAAATCTGTTCATTAGGAAAATATGCCACAACATTATCGCGGGTATGGCCTTCGCCAAAGAAACGCAATTGGACTTCCTTAGCTCCAACTTGCAAATTCAACTTGCCCGAAAAGCCCTTTTGGGGCACGATCATTTGATGCTGAGTAACCAATTCAATCGTTTTTTCATTCGCAATCGATGGGATTCCTACTACATGAAATGCTGCAAGGCCCCCGAGACAATCATTGTGAAAATGAGTAGGCACAATGGCCACAATTTTGCATTTCAGCACATCCTGCACCCAGCGAATCAGTTCTTGTGAACTGGGATCGTCCGTGGGCGTATCAAACACCGCCACCTCATTTCCATCACGGACAATCAATCCATTGCAAGGAACCTTACCAAAATCATCTGTTTGTAAAAAAGACGTATGCACAAAGCTGTTTTCAGATAACGTGGTGATCAACAGCCGATCCGAAGTATATAATTTTTGTTGGGCCACGGCCCCAAAACTAAGCATCAAAAATGCATACAATAAGCGCTTCATAGTAGTTGAAATAGAATCTAACAAAAGTAAATGATTTAATCCGCTATTTGATTTCAATCCTGTATTTTTAGGCCTTCAAATCGACTCCACATGAAACTAGCCACCAAAATCGTCGGCGGAATATTCGTCCTTATATTCATTCTACTATTCATCGTTTGCGAACGTGACCGTCCAGTATCGGAATTGATTCCGTTGTATGCCAACCAAGATTCTCGTTTCATGCCCATTCTAGGAATGCAGGTACATTATCGTGATGAAGGCGTTCAAACCGATTCGGTTCCTTTGATATTATTACATGGGATGTCATCGTCCTTGAATACGTGGGATAGTGTAGCGATGGGATTAAAATCGGAGCGAAGAGTGATCAGCTTGGATTTACCGGGATTTGGCTTGACGGGTCCTTCGCCGGAAAACACCTACAATTTTGATTACTATTCCAAGTTCATTGATTCCTTTACGACGCGCCTCCGCATTAAACGATTCATCCTCGTGGGTAATTCCATGGGCGGTGCGATCTCTTGGAATTATGCCTTACATCATCCGAACGCACTTGCCAAAATGATCTTAATTGATGCAGCGGGATATCCAAAAAAAGGGGAAAGTGGGTCATTGGGTTTCAAAATTGCCTCCACACCGGTGATTAATAATCTGTTACTCTACGCGACGCCTAAATCCTTAGTTCGTAAGAGTTTGGAAACCATTTATTTCGATCAAAAACGGGTAACTGATGCGCAAGTGGAGCGCTTTCATGACATCGCTATCCGAGAGGGGAATCGAGCTGTGGCTTTGGAAATTTTCAAAGGCTCCTTTGGAACAACGAAAATCAAAGGCCAAATCAATCAGGTGACAACCCCCACGCTCATCTTATGGGGAGATAAGGATAACGTCATCAGCGTGGACAATGTGGTACTTTTCAAGCGAGATATTCAAGGCAGTCGGTCGGAAATTTATAAAAACGTAGGCCATGTTCCGATGGAAGAGGTACCAGAGAAAGTGGTAGAGTCGATTTTGAAATTTATCCGATAAAGGCCGAAACTAGATTTGCCCATTCCTCCTCTAGCGAATAGCTCGGCCGCGTTTTCTTCGCACGTGCATACCAGTAATCTGCATTCCAAATGTCGCCTTCCTTCCGGTGTAAATAGGCATGCACCCAAGCGGAATCGCGATCACCCAACTGATCAATGAGCGCATGGGCTTGATCCCAATCCCCTTTGGCATCGTACCAAAGGCTTTTTAAAATCGTGGAAAGTTGGGGATTAGGGGCGTCCAACGCCAGCGATTCCTTAAATGACTTGACGTTCATCATGATTTCCGTAAAATTTTATCCATGGCTTTTCCTTTGGCTAATTCGTCGACCAATTTATCCAAATAACGCACTTGCTTCGTCAAGGGGTTTTCGATTTCCTCGATGCGGTAACCACAGATGAGACCCGTGATTAAATGGGCATTCGGATGTAAGTTGGCCTTCGCAAAAAAGCTACCAAACAAGGCCTTTTCGTCGATGAGCGCCCGCACATCTACGGCGTTGAAACCTGTCAACCAATGAATCACTTGCAACAATTCATCCTCAGACCTTCCTTTCTTGGTGACCTTGGCAACATAGTGCGGATAGACAGATGCGAAGGTCATTTTCGCAATCTTGTCGGTATGGGCAGGGGTTTCTTTCATGCAGGAATTTGTTCTTGTAATACTTCGTTATTTGCTTGGTCGAAATAAGTACAGGTCAAATTCAGGATATCGACCTCCCAAGTTGAGATGCCTGTTTCAGCACACATACGAATGAATGTCGGATAATCCGTTTTACCTTGTTGGTGAGCTAAAAGTTCATATTTAAACTCCTCCGCGTTCAACGTTTCAGACACAACAATTGTATCATATTTCCCTGGAGCCTGAAGGGCTTGTTGGTGATTACC
>DKIP01000097.1 GCA_002454335.1 Cytophagaceae bacterium UBA6715
AACTGCTTGAGCTTGATTTCCGTATTGTGGGTGCGTGTAAGCAACCGCAGTTCCGTTAGCCGCCGCATTGTTACGATATGCCACATGTGTCCAATCTGCTTGCTCTTGTGGAGTCAACATTTTTGGAGCACCTGCCACGTTTGGATCAGTAGCACCATACATACCATTGTAAGTGATGTTCAAACCTTTCTTACCACGTGATCCTTGCTTAGTCGTATATACGATTACACCATTGGCAGCACGAGCACCATAGATAGAAGCCGCAGCCGCATCTTTCAAGACCGTAGTAGACTCGATATCATCTGGAGATAAGAAATCAGTAGATCCTACTGGAACCCCATCCACTACATATAATGGTTCGTTACCACCAAAGGCACCAAAACCACGTACACGAATGATTGAGTTAGTTCCTGGCTGACCGTTTGTAATCAAAGTTACCCCCGATACACGACCTTGTAACATTTGCTCAACGTTACCCGTTGGTGCAATTTGCAAGTCTGCCGCCTTTACAATCGAAGCTGCCGCAGTAGACTCCTTCTTGTTTGTTACAGAGTAACCTGTTACGATTACCTCACTTAATTGGCTCACATCCTCATCCAATGATACTGAAATTGAAGATTGAGATCCGACTGAAACAGTTTTTGTTTTGTAACCTACCGCTGAAATACTCAAGACAGCGTTACCCGATTTCACTGTAACTGTAAATGCACCATTAGCATCTGTAGTAGCACCCGTGTTTGTTCCTTTAACAGCAACACTTACTCCCGGAATACCCTCAGCGTTCGCATCCGTAACTTTACCTGTTACCTTACGATCCTGTGCAAATGACGAAAAACTCCCTAGCATCACAATCGCGAGCAATAAGAAGCTTCGAAGACTTTGGTAAAAATTGTTTTTCATAATACGTTTTAATTAGTTTTCTAAATAAGATTAAATAGTTGTTACTCGAGTTTTTGATTCAATAATAGGTCTCCTTTCTTGTTAAGTTTATGAATAGGTTTAGATGATATAAGTTAAGATAGGTTTAAAAGTTCTTCTTTAAATAGTACAACAAATAGGTTTAAAAGTTAATCTTTTATTTTATCGGAATCATACAATATCACAACTGTTCTATGCTGTTCCAAGCTCTCAAATATGTATAAACCCAACTACTCTTGCAAATATTTTCTTGATATTTTTTCACTTTTTTAAGCAAAAATGTCATTTTATCACCAAAACCAACTTTTGAAGCCTCTATTTTATCATATAAATACAATGTAAAATTCAAATACGAAAAAAATAAGCATATAGACGATTACAAATCCTGCGACCAAATCGGCTAATAGTCCTACAAACAGTCTAATATCTGCGCTTTGTCTAAATTTTACAATTGTCCAAAAAATCCAAATTGATTTCCCGATTTATCCCTAAATTTGGTTCATGTCAAATTTCGATCCCAAAAGCATCTTACCTACACTCCCAGACCAACCGGGTGTATATCGCTATTTCGACGAAAATGATACCATCATTTATATAGGCAAAGCCAAAAACCTAAAAAACCGCGTCAGCAGCTATTTCACAGGGATACAAAATCACAATACCAAGACTAAGCGCCTAGTCCAACAAATTCAAAAAATCGAATTCACCATCGTGCATTCCGAATTTGATGCACTCCTTCTTGAGAATACGCTCATTAAGCAATTCCAACCGAAATACAACATTCTACTCCGCGATGATAAAACCTATCCTTTTATCTGCTTAACGAATGAGCATTTCCCTCGTCTCATCACGATGCGACGCATCGATCATAGCGTAGGGACTTTTTTCGGCCCATTTGCTAATCCAAAGGCCATGAATGGGCTGCTTGAGATGCTTCACCAGCTTTATCCAATTCGGACATGTTCGCTCGCATTGAAACCGGGAAATATCGAACAGGGGAAATTCAAAGTTTGCCTCGAATACCATATTGGAAACTGTAAAGGTCCATGTGAAGGACTTCAAACCGAATCCGATTATCAAATTTACATCGAACAAATTACCCATATCCTTAAAGGGAATTACCAAAAGCCCAAAAGCCTGTTTTTCGAACGCATGCAACAAGCTGCAGCACGTATGGCTTTTGAAGAAGCCCAGGAATGGAAAGAAAAGTGGGAATTACTCGAAAACTTTCAAGCTAAATCAACGGTTGTGAATCCCGCAATTCATGATGTGGATGTATTTACGATGGTTTCCGACGATGCTTTGGCCTACATTAATTTCATGAAGGTCATCAATGGTACTATCCTGCAATCGCAAACTTGGGAGGTCAAGAAGAAATTGAATGAGGATGAATCGGACCTGCTCACCATGTTGATTTGGGAAAAACGTGAACAATTTCACAGCAAAGCCAAAGAAATCCTGACCAATATTCCCATGGCGATCGAATTTCAGGGAGCCAAAAATACGATTCCCCAAATGGGCGACAAGAAAAAACTGTTGGACATGTCACTCAAAAATGTCTTGTATTTCCGGAAAGATAAGGCCGACCGCAAAGCGGCTGAGGAAAGTGGTGGCGATCGGAAAATGCGCGTGATGCTTAAACTCAAAAATGATTTGCGTCTAACCCAATTACCCAAACGTATTGAATGCTTCGATAATTCCAACCTACAAGGAACGAATCCTGTTTCGGCCATGGTTTGTTTCATCCAAGCCCAAGCAGCGAAAAAGGAATACCGCCTGTTCACGCCCAGAACCGTGGAAGGCCCAGATGACTTCGCTACCATGCATGAAGTAATCACACGTCGGTACACGCGTCTCCTCGAAGAAGAAGCAGAATTACCTGACCTCATTATTGTCGATGGAGGTAAAGGCCAATTAAGTTCAGCTTGTGAAGCGTTGAAAGCGATAGGACTTTATGGGAAAATCCCGATCATCGGTATTGCCAAACGACTCGAAGAAATCTATTTCCCCGAGGATAGCCTACCTGTTTATATAGATAAGAAATCAGAATCGCTGAAATTAATTCAACAATTACGTGATGAGGCGCACCGATTTGGTATCACAGCCCATCGCAATCGCCGAAGTAAAAACTTTTTGGTTAGTCAATTAGAGGAACTTGAAGGAATCGGAAAACTGACAGCACAAAAACTCCTAAAACATTTTGGCACAATACGCCAAATGTATGATGCGCCCGTGGAGGAATTAGAAAAAGTGGCAGGTAAAGCCAAGACACCAATGCTACGCAAACAAATTAAAATTTGGCTAGACGAGAAGGCCTAATTTCTCGATTTGAAACGACCTAAATCAATGTGCTGAAATTGTCGGTATGCCTGAATCACCAAAGCCAAAGCTACAGCCATTTCACAAACTCCTACCACCAACACAAAAATACCCAACAACAATCCTTGATTCGCAGTATCCTGACGCGAAAAAGCAATCAAATTCAAGTTGGCCGCATTCAACATCAATTCAATCCCCATCAAGACGAAAATAGCGTTCCGTTTTAGAATCAACATACTAAAACCGATGGCGAATAAACATGCCCCCGCCCAAAGGAATAACAATAATGGAATTTCGTTATTCATGATGCTTCGCGATATAGGTTGAGCCTATCAAGGCAATCAATAAATAAATTCCCACCAATTCAAATGGCATGGCGTATTCCGTCAATAAGGAAATCCCCACAAAACTCAATTTAGAATTAGGGTCTGCTATTTCAACCCCAGCAAAATTTCCACGTGCCAGAATAAATAATAAGCCAGCGAAAATCGCAAGTCCAATCACGACAGGCATCGTGCGTGAGGATTCCTCAGTTACTAAATTGTTTTGATCCTTATCGCCCCGACTGTTCTGATTTGTCAACATGATTCCAAAGAGAATCAAAATCAGCACACCTCCCACGTAAATCATGAGGTGTGAAACAGCCATGACATCCGCATAAGCTAAAACATATAGACCCGCTAAACCAAGCATGGTCATAAACATCGCCAATGCTGCATGCAAAATATTTTTCGTCCAGAGCATCACAAGAGCACTTCCACAGGTAATACATACCAAAGCCAAGAAAGATAATATCAAAGGCGTCATGGGAGATCGGGGTTATTCGTTGGACTATTTGACGGTAGACTTTGGTCTTTAAACGTTTGACCTTCCGACTTCGG
>DKIP01000060.1:0-15842 GCA_002454335.1 Cytophagaceae bacterium UBA6715
TCTGCGACCCCGGCAGCGTCTACCACGCTCCAACGCGCAAGCCAGAGCTATATTGTCCAATAAACTTATTTAAACGCCCTCTGCAACAACTTCTTTGACCGAAGGCACCATTCGGGTCATCAAGGTCTCAATGCCTGCCTTAAGCGTCATTTGAGACGATGGACAGCCAGAGCAAGATCCTTGTAATAAAACTTTCATTTGACCTGTTGATTCATCAAATGAATGAAAAGTAATAGCACCTCCGTCGGATTCAACAGCAGGCTTCACGTACTCTTCTAAAACTTGCTTGATTTGGATGATAACCTCAGAATCCGAAGAGTCACCCTCTGCCGCAAATTCAGACGCAGGCAACGAGAATACAGGCTGTTTCTCCGCGAAATATTTCTTCAAGTATTGCTTAATACCAAACAATTCATCTTCCCAAGCCGCATTTTCCGTCTTTGTTAGCGTGATAAAATTATTGGTGATAAACACCCGACGAACAAATTCAAAGCCGAATAAGGCTACCGCTAGAGGAGAATTTTTCTCTTTGGTCAATCCATCTGCTGGTTGAGTATAGTCAAATGACATGCCTTCTGGCAATAATTCCACATTAAAGACGAATTTCATCGAATGTGGATTAGGCGTAGATTCGGTATAAATTGTTACTGTAGAGGTAAGCATAAATTGAAGTTATAGAGCCTAAACCAACAATTGGCCAATAAGGTTTCGTAAAATAAAAAAAACCTGACACTTTCATGTCAGGTTCTCTCTGAAATTTGCAAATGATTACTCAGCTGCCGCTTCTTTTTTCTTAGCAGGTGCCTTTTTTGCTTTTGGAGCTGCTTCTACTGCAACCTCAGCTACAGGAGCCGCCTCTACTGCTGGAGCTGCCTTTTTCGCTGGTGCTTTCTTCGCTACTGGTGCCGCTGGTGCTTCCGCTGCCACTGCTGGCAATACGTGTACAAATGAACGACCCTTAAATCCTTTTTTGAATGCTACTACACCATCCGCTAAAGCAAATAATGTATGATCTTTTCCAAGACCAACATTTTCACCTGGGTTGTGCGCTGTTCCACGTTGACGAACAATAATGTTCCCCGCGATAACTGCTTGGCCTCCAAATAACTTAACGCCTAAGCGTTTACTATGTGATTCGCGCCCGTTTTTCGACGATCCGGCGCCTTTCTTATGTGCCATGTTTTTTTATTTTATGCGTTAAAACGCTAATTTTCAATTATTTAACTGAGATCCCTTCGATTAACACTTGCGTCAAATCTTGACGGTGTCCATTCATTTTTTGGTAAGACTTTCTACGTTTCTTTTTGAATACCAAAACCTTCTCGCCACGAACGTGTGCTACGATTTTAGCTTGAACAGTCGCACCAGTTACTGTGGGTGCTCCTACGGAAATCTTTCCGTCATTGTCAACAAGTAATACCTTGTCGATAACCAGTGCAGCGCCTTCCGCTCCCGCCAAACGGTGGGTATATACGGTACGGTCTTTTTCTACTTTAAATTGCTGCCCGGCAATTTCTACGATTGCGTACATTTTATATGTATTTAAGTGAAACAATCCCACGAGGCCAGGTCGTTACCTTTACAAAGCCTTTTAAATGGGGTCGCAAATATAAAAAGGATTTGCTACAAAGCAAAGCCTTATTCGTAAATAAATTCTCCGTAAGTACTTTTTATCGTCAATTTCTTCGTTGGAGCCGCCTCCACACGTCCCACAATCTGCGCTGGAATGCCAAATGACTCCGAAATTTGAATAATCTCATCCGCAAACTCCGGCGCCACATAAATCTCCATCCGATGCCCCATGTTAAACACCTTGTACATCTCCTGAAAACTCGTACCACTTTCTTTTTGAATCAAATCAAACAGCGGCGGAATCGGAAATAAATTATCCTTGATTACATGAACGCCCTCCACAAAATGCATCACTTTCGTCTGCGCCCCGCCAGAACAATGCACCATCCCATGAATCTGCGCTCTTAATGAACCCAAAATCGCCTTAATCACGGGCGCGTAGGTCCGTGTAGGAGACAAAATCAATTGGCCTACATTCAAAGGTGTTCCCGGAACAGCCTCAGTCAACGAACGTGAACCGGAATAAACTAAATCAAACGGCACAGATGGATCAAAACTCTCTGGATATTTTCCTGCCAAATAATTCCCCAATACATCATGACGTGCCGAAGTCAACCCATTGCTCCCCATCCCTCCATTATAGGTCTTTTCATAAGTCGCCTGCCCATCCGAAGCCAAACCGACAATCACATCACCAGCTTGAATATTGCCATTCGAAATCACATCCGAACGCTTCATCCGACCAATCACCGTACTATCCACTATAATCGTACGTACCAAATCTCCCACATCTGCGGTCTCTCCTCCCGTGCTATATATCCCTAAACCATTCTCGCGCAACATCTCCAGCACCTCTTCGGTCCCATTAATAATCTCCGCAATCACCTCGCCGGGAATCAAATTCTTGTTCCGACCAATTGTACTCGAAAGCAACATTTGATCCGTCGCCCCCACACAAATTAAATCATCTGTATTCATCACCACCGCATCCTGCGCAATCCCTCTCCACACTGAAATATCACCCGTTTCCTTCCAATACAAATAAGCCAAAGACGACTTCGTCCCTGCCCCATCCGCATGCATAATGTTGCAATAATCCGCATCTCCACCCAAAATATCAGGTGAAATCTTGCAAAAAGCTTGCGGAAACAAACCCTTATCTAAATTGGCAATGGCCTTGTGAACATCTTCTTTAGAAGCCGAAACTCCCCGTTGCATGTAGCGATCGGTTGACATATTTTACGCTTGATTTAATTGAGCAAATTCTTTGGCAAAATACGTCAGAATCACCTGCGCACCCGCCCGTTTAATCGATAATAAACTTTCCAACATCGCCTTCTCACCATCTAACCAGCCATTTTGCGCAGCTGCTTTAATCATGGCATATTCTCCAGAAACATTATACGCCGCAATGGGCAAATGACTATTTTCACGTAACAAAGCAATGATATCTAGGTAGGCCAAAGCCGGTTTCACCATCAAGAAATCCGCACCTTCCGCCTCATCCAATGCTAATTCGATTAAGGCCTCCCGACGATTCGCAGGGTTCATTTGGTAGGTTTTTTTATCTCCAAATTTAGGTGCCGACTCTAATGCATCCCGAAATGGGCCATAAAAAGCACTCGCATATTTAGCCGTGTAAGCCATAATTCCCACATTCGAAAATCCTGCACTGTCCAATGCTTCACGCAAATAGCCCACACGTCCATCCATCATATCCGAAGGTCCGATCAAACGAGAACCCGCTTGCGCTTGCGCAATCGCCATCTTAGCAAGTACCGGCAACGTTTCATCATTCAAAATTTGGCCGTCCTTCACAATCCCATCATGTCCATCCGAACTATATGGATCCATGGCTACGTCAGTCAACAAAGAAATTTCTGGAAAACGGCTCGAAACCGCATGAATCGCATCTAAATACAAAGAACCTGAACGGTAACTTTCAGAGGCTATTGAATCCTTCAAGGACTCCTCCACCTGCGGAAATAAGGCAAATGAGCGAATTCCTAATTTCACGCATTCTTCTATCTCCTTCAACAATAAATCAAGCGAATAGCGGTGTATGCCCGGCATCGAAACAATCGGCGTCTTTTTATCCGAACCCGACTGAACAAACAAGGGAAATAACATGTCCTTCACCGAAAGGCGAGTCTCCTCGACCATATCTCGAATGACTGCACTCTGACGATTTCTACGCGGCCTTTGTAACATATCGAATGATTTAAGGCACAAAGGTAGGAATTATTGCGGCAGTTGGGAAAGGATATTGTTTAATTGTCGTTCCAATAAATGTAATTTATCAACTTGTTGGACAAATTCCGCGCGTGTCACAAATCCATATCCCGCATAGACATGCTCTGCCACTTGCACTTCGGGTTCCTCCTCAAAAAATTGGGATAGATTAAATTGCAAAATCACCGACAACTGCACCAAGCGTGATACAGTCAACTCTGTCTTACCTTGCTCTAATTTAGAATAAGTCGAAATCGCCATTCCCAATTTTATTGCCATATACTCCTGGCTATACTCATGAGATATTCGAATCTTACGGAGTCTTGCTGCATATTTTTTCATAAGGCAAGATAATGAATCGTATATACTTACCCGTTATGACAAAATCGACAAAATATGTCGATTTTCGAAATAGATTTTCTTATTGTGCAACTCCAAAGACTTCCAAGCGATTCAACGCTATAATTTTTAAAACACCAGCCGATTCAAATTGCAAGCCCACACTTTCCAACAGCATAGCAATGTCACTTTCTAACGGATGCGAGGATTCAACCCAACGACTCCAGAATTCAGACAAAGATTCCCCATAAACTTCTTCCACCAAAGCATAAAAATCCTGGCGGGTATACCCACTTTTCAGTTGGCCATAGCGATTTTGCATCAGCAACATGACGTCGCGAAGCGATTTGGCATGCTGAAATTTCCGACGAATCAACAGGTCCAAACCCAATGCCACCAAGGCCCCCTTAAAATAGATTGAAACCCGTTTCCCCGGTAAGGCTGAACCGTAACCGTCCAACCACAAATCAACCGAACTTTCTATCAATGACTGCTTTGAAGCTCCATCCCGCTCAAAATGTAATTTCAAATTGCCCGCCAATAAATTCACATATTCCTCCGCATTCACCACACCCGATGCCCACAAAAACCAATCCCCCAAATAGGTCGTAATCCCCTCTATAATCCACCCCGTGTCAAAAATTACAACTCGAGTATAATCATAGGGCAATAAGGCTTTCGGTCGGATCGTCGCCACATTCCACACATGAAACAATTCATGCGAACCCAAACCAATCAAATCCTCATAGGAATCTCGATCCTCCGGACCCATGACCATCATCGTCGATTTCGTATGCTCTACTCCGTGATAAAATGGCTTCGAACAAATCCACAACATAAATCGATATTCCCGAACGGGAAATTCTCCCATATAGTCCAACTGATAAGCAACAAATTTCTGATATGCCTTTAGCAGTCGCTCTGAAAAATGCGTCTTAGGCCCCAAGCCTTGCAAATAGAATTTCACCCCATGCGTTTTCCAAGCATGTGTATGCAGCTGTGGCGCAGCCAGAAAAGGCGAATCGACCAATTCACGATACGATTTTGCCCGCAATTTATTTTTGTAAGTCCTTAATGAACAGAACGTTTCATAACACCCTGCCGGCGTGATTTTCGCCGGAAAAGCGCCACCTAATTCCTGCCCCACCTCCGACGAAAACCCCGCCGGCGGTAAGATAACCTCCACCTCACATGCCCGATTCTCACCGCGATGTGGAAACAACAAGCAATTCACAAAATTGATGTAAACCATCGATTCATCCACCCAAGATCCCCCCGCATCCGGCTGCTCCGCATGATAGCGATAGAAAACCGTAATGGGTTTCATCTCCTTAACATCAATCGTCCACGTAGACAAATCCGATTTCACAACCACTGCATCATCACAGGTAACTGTGGCAATGTTTTTCGCAAAATGTTGCACCTGATAACGACCCGGCCGCCAAATAGGCAAATGCAATGCTAACGGCCCCGTGCGTGCAGGCACAAATGTCAACTCAATATCCAACGCATGAAACGAAGGGCTTATCCGATATTTCAATGTCCTCATGACAATACTTCTTGTAAAACTTGCAATGACCGTAATTCCCCAAATGATTCCATATGCAAGCCATAATAATAAATCAAAGCACGCAAAATTGCGGCGCGCTGCACCCGATTAACCCCTACTCCATCTCCATAATCTGCATCAAATAATTCCTGCAGAATCGAAGCTTCTAAATCCCCCAAGCCAAGAACGCCAGCCTCCCGCAATTGATCCAAAAACTCCCTCACATGACCCGCATGGAATCCCAAAAACTCACTCAAACGCCACAGAAACTGCAAATGAAAATTCTCCAAATGCCCCTTCCCCTGATCCAATAACTGAAAAGACTCCTCCAAAAACGAAAATAATACCGGATTCGCCTCCTCTTCCCGCAACACCTTACTCAACACCTCCGTCAAAAAAAGTGCGATACTCGATGTCGCAATATCAAAGGGAATCTTTCGATAAGGATAATAACATTTGGCCTCTGAAATCCGATGCAAGCCCTTTCCCGGCTTGTGATATACCTCTAAATCCAATAAAGTCAATGGCTGAAACAAGGCAATTTTATGTTTGGCCTTAGCCGAACGCACGCCATTTTCCACAAAAGAACTGATGCCAAATTCAGCGGTATAAATGGTCACCAACAGGGATGATTCCCTGTATTTCATGTATTGAATAACGATTCCTTTGGTCTTATTCAGCATGGTCCAAACCGATTTCGTGCTGCAAACGAGTCAAAATCTCATCGGTCGACGCATCCGCCGCAAAGCGAATTGGCTCACGGAACTCAACCGTCAACGTCGTATTCCGCTTTCGCCACAATAAACCTTTTTTATCAAATGCCCGTCGGAAGCCATTAATGCGCACCGGCACCACAATCGGATTTTCTCCTTTGATCAAATGCGCCGTTCCCTTTCGCAAGGGGGCGAAAGCCCGTGTCGTTCCTTGTGGAAAACTAATGACCCAACCAAATTTTAATCCTTTCCCAATCTTTTCCACTGCTGCTAAATCGACCTCCCGTTTCACATCAACCCCCTCCGCACGCCAAGAACGATTCACCAAAATCGCGCCCGCCTGCGCAAAGACGCGCGGCAATAACCCATCATTTTTCATCGTTTCAGACGCGGCCACATAAAAGAGATTCGACCGAGGTGCCAGTAAATAAAGCGGATAATTTAACGTATTCCGAAAACCCCACTTGACCGAAAAAAAGATATGGTACAAACACACCACATCCATGAAATAAGTTTGATGATTCGGCAAAAAAAGCACGCCTTCATTAGGCAAATTTTCTAAATGCTCCGTTCCTGAAATCTTTGTTTTATTGTAAACGGTTAAGCGATTGTAGGAAATAAAGCCCAAAATCATCATCACAATCCGCTTAAACAAAATGGGATTGCCAAAGGGATCACGCTCACCCAATCCGAGCGTGTCCATGAAACGAAATACTTTGGCCAATTTTGACTGACTCATATTAAAAACCTCCTTTTTTCGACTTCGTTGTAGGCGCCGTTGATTTGACCGGTGCTGCCGTTTTCTTCACTTTTTTCATTGGGGTTGTCGCTCGATAATACGCCAAGAAACGCTTCACAAATGCATCTTTCTCATCTCCCGCCGCTTCCACAACGACCAATTTACCCTTTTTATCTGATTTAACCGCTTCTCGAATGATGGCTAAAAAGGCGGGATCCGAAGAATAAACACCCAGCTCGCCATTGAAATAGGCAAAATAATACCATAAATCTTCTGACAATTCCCAATACCCATAAAATTCCTCTTTGCTCGGTTTCTTAATCACTTCCATATACCCTCGAACCGTTGCATTCACATCCACCGGACCCACATTTACCCAAGGAATACCGCCAACCGAATAAAAGGCCGACGTATTCGGTGACCAAACCCAAGAAACCCCCGAAAAGTTAATTGAATTGGCAAATTCAGGCGCCACTTTATCCAAAGCGATATGCACCTGATCCATTTTGGTCTTCGTCGCCTCCGGAATTACTTTCCCCAATACTTGTTCCGCACGATTTAAATATGCATCCCGACGCTCCGGATCATCCGCAGGGTCGCTTTGAATTCCCTCGTCCAATAAATATTTGACAATGCGATCACCCATCACCTTCAGCAATTTGGCCGGATACGGAAATTGCAAATTCACCCAAGTGTCTAAGCGAGGTATCAAACTGTCAGTTGACATACTTAGCTGACCAAAAGCACGAACTGACTGATTTCCCGTAAACAATTGAATCGGCCCCTCCGCCTCCACGCGATGCTTATCGATAAATAATTGCATCCGCGTCTGCTTTCCCTTCACCTCATAGCGGTCATTCGACTCAATCACATCCCCCTCCGCCTGAAATAACACAGGATCCAGATCATCCGATTGGGGACTTAAAAATGTCGGATACAATCGGTTTTGCGCATTGATAAATATGCCCGCGGTGATTGGCCGACCGGCCTCATCATGGAGATCTTTATTCAAGACCAAATGCGGATCTTCGCCTTTGTTGCTCTCAAATGGAATCCATGCCGCACGGAAATTAGGCAAACCAATCACCGGTCGAATAAATCCCTTAAAATTCAAATTAGGCAAGCGCGTATCTAAATAAACCTCGCCCTTGAATTGCTGATGTTTACTGAAACGCAAGGGTACTTTCTCCGACAAAAGTCCATCAGCCGTGATGTAACTTTTCCCTTCAAAATGAAAGTTCCGTAATGCAACCGCCACAGTATCCCCATCGCTGCGTGGAAATTGGTAATTCGCCTCCCCTTTCCATCCAGCAGAATTTCCTTCCGAAATCTTTAAATCCTTCAGCAAATGTTTGCCGTTTAGAACCGCTTTGGCGCCCGAAAAAGGCCTAAAAGCCCCATCTTTTTGAATACCTAAAATACCTTTTTCAGGATACAATAATGCCGAACCCACCTCCACTTCTTTCACACCGCTTAATGCCAAATACTGCGCTTTCAAATCATAGGAAGCATTTGTTGCCTTAATGATGGACCCCGCGATTCCCGAGCTGTCCAAACTTTTTAGCTCAAATCCTTGTTGGCCCCCCATCAAAAACTTCTGATTCGTTAAATCCCAGGTCGCCTCCGCCAATGAACTTTGGTAGGCCACATAGGGAAATGTAATTGCCGAACCCATATCTCCTTTCATGGGCCTTATCATAACTTTATGAGTTGTCATATTCGCTTCTAAAGCCACCCGATCCATGAAAACAGACGGGGGGAATAGCGCCATTTGTTTTCCAATTTTCAAGTTCGCCTCCGATGCAGTCCATAATGAAGTATCAAAACGAAAATTAGACGACTCCATAATTCCATCTTGCAAGGTTAAATTTCCCCGACCAAAAACTTGTTTTTGATGCATCCCCAACGAACCGGTCAGTTGGACCTCTTTATTGTACAACGATATGGATTGCTTCAAGGGGCGCATCCAAAGACTATCCGTTGATTGCATCCACGTGAACCGGTGCTCCCCCATTTGCATGTTTGGCAAACCCTTCCCTTGCATAGTTGCCTCTAAACCCGTGGCTATTAAAGAATCCGGGTAAAAATGTGATTCTTTATGATTCAAAATAAGCCCTTGATAGGTCATCGAACCCGATGCGGAAAGGCCTGATTTATTCATCAACAAGGGGCTTTTTAATTGATATGTCGCCTTGTTGCGGTAAATGCTAAGGGGTAATTTTTGATTATGCGAAAAACCAAAACTCTGATCCGGCATCAATACCAAAGACGCCTTGAATGTGGGCAACAAGCCATCCGAATAAAAACTTCCCTCAAACGTAATTTCTTTTTGGGTTAAACTATCCAGCTCAATGCGTGGAACTTGAAAATAATGTTTTTTGCTGTAAACGCCCGTCGCCCTCCATGGCTCATCGAAATAGGAAACAACCCCTTTCGGAATAATCAATTTAGGAAAAGCAGCAAGACCCAGTCGGCCAGATTTATTATTCGGGGGCGCTAATAGTATATGTCCCGCCTCGTAGCGAAACTGCCCACCTAGCTCACGATTCGTCCCCTTTCGAACGAAAGTAATCGAATCAATCTGAGGAAGATTAATTGAATAATCCGTGAAATTAAAGCGGAATCCCTGACCCCGGAAACGGTAATTTCCAATCTTAATTTCGCCCATAAAATCAAAATCTCGCCCTTGCCCAAACACAATCTGATTATTCGATGGGATAAAATTGGCCTTCAACGAATCCGACACCATGACTTCCTTAATGCCGCGAATCACGAGTTTTTGTTGGCCTAAATCCAACGAAATATTCGCTGTATCCTTTGCCAACATCCCCCCAAACGAGGGCACATAAAACCGATCAAAATCCTTTTGGGCATATTTCACTTGTGCATAATGACGTCCCAAACGGGTGAAAGAAACGTCGCCACTCAGCTCGTCAAAATTCAAATATCCCGCATGTTTAAACTGCTGAAAACCGCCTTGTAATAGTTTGGGGTCTTTTTTATTCGCCTCGGCAATGTCATATATATTCGCATGACTTCGTTTTATCGTGGCCAAATGGTTATACAATATTCGAATCGGGTCATAGGTTAATATGCCCTGCTGGCTATCCAATCTGCCCGCATCAAAAAAGTCAAAGGACTCAACCCAGGCGGGGTTTTGACTTTTCCCAGATAAGCGATAAAAATCCATTTTCTGCGTATCTGCGTGTAAAACTCCTAAATCAGCAGAAATCGAAACCTGGTGAAAACTATCTTCAAAACGAATTTCTTCTTGCGAGGGCTTAAGGTGCCAAGCAGCCTCTGAAGGAATCCAATTCGCAATCACAAACCCGTGGTACAGCGAATCCTTTTTTCCAACATAACCAATGAATGCACCTTCTTTAATCTGAATGGACTCATTTGCCTGCATCAAGGCTTGCGTCGTCAAAATTTCACCCAATTTCCGCTGGGGGCCCCAAATCTCTACTCGTGCCGGTTTTTCCTTGGAGCCGAGCAAACCTCGCTGATTTCCGCGTACCAGCAAGCGACCAAAACCTTTGACATATTTCCCTTGTAAAGCCTCGCTAACAAATTGTTTAGATCGAAACTCCAGATCAAATTGCTTTGCGCCTGTCTTCTTTTTTAATTGCATCCGCAACGCTCCCATGATAAAACGATCTCCTTCTTTCCAGTTCATTTCTTCGCTGAGCAAATAGCCTTTGCGGGGGTTGATTTGAAATTGCGGCAAGGCCAAATTTCCTTGTTCCACAAGCGCTTTTTGGCCAAAAAATAAGCGATCTTTCACGGAAAAAACGACTTGTTTCGCTGCCAACCGAAGACTATCCTTTCCAATGAGCGATTCACAAAGCGCATCTGTCCAAACTAAAACAGGGCCTGGGCTTTTCGCCTGAAATTGAATCCACGTTTCCGCAGGGCTTTCATCGGAAGGCGTATCCCAATTGTCGGCTGGAACAACTGTACTATCGGCATCTTGCCAACGAACCGACAGGTTTCCCTGCACACGGATGGCATAATTTCCGGTTTGTAACAGCTGTTGATTATACTGCCAGGCATCTACTTGTTCGTAAAAATCGATGGCGAGTTTGCCCACTTTTCGGATGGCAAGCTCTTCCGCAACATGCATTAATTCCTTTTGTAAATTGGGATTTGCTTGCAAAAACGTTCGTACAAACAAATAAGAAAACGAGGGCGTTTTGAAGCCAGCCGCACGCATTTGTTGGGCCCGCGTAAAAAACTCCGATTGTGCTTGCTGCGCATAAAGACTTTGCAATTGGTTGACAACAACAGGCGCGTCTGAAAACTTACTTTGGCTAATGCTCGCGCATAAATCGGCTAAAAGCGTGGCGTTGGAATTTTGCTGGGCATGGGCATAGTTGGGCAAAAATACCAAGGAGCCAACCCAGAAAATTATTCGCAAAAGCCTCATAGGGGGTAAAAATACAAAAAAGCCATCACGAATCGCATCAAGTCTTTCCGCAGATTTATGTAAATTACCATTCAAATCAATCATTATGTCCAACGTACTCACGCAATTTGCGCAAATTAAGGCCTTTGTATTCGACATTGACGGCGTCATGACAGACGGAAGTGTTCATGTCTTAGAAACCGGGGAACATTACCGAACCTTTCACATTCGGGACGGATATGCCATCGAGAAAGCCCGAGAAGCGGAATATAATTTGTGTGTCATTACCGGCGGAGGCCATAAGGGCGTCAAAAAAAGATTGGAAAACCTGAAATTTCAGGATATTTATTTTGGCTTGGGTGGAAAGGATAAATTGGAAACGTATTTGGGATGGTTGGACAAAATGGGCATCGACGAGTCAGAAGTTTTATACATGGGCGATGACGTTCCGGACTTAAAAATTCTTTCCCGACCTGCATTATTGAGTACTTGCCCGGCAGATGCCATTCCGGAAATTCAAATGGCCTGTAAATATGTTTCGCCATTTGGCGGAGGCAAAGGATCCGTGCGAGATGTTATTGAAAAAGTGATGAAATTACAGGGCAAATGGCCTGCATAACAATACGAAAATGGCATTAATTGTTCCAATAAAGGGGGTTTCGCCGCAATTTGGTGAAGAAAATTGGCAGGCAGCGAACGCGACCATCGTAGGAGATGTTGTGTTTGGTTCGCATTGTACGGTGTGGTATAATGCGGTCGTTCGTGGGGATGTGAATCGCATCCGCATAGGCAATTACAGCAACATACAAGACGGAGCGGTGATCCATTGCACCTACCAAAAAACCGAAACGCATATCGGGAATTACGTGTCCATCGCACACAATGCCATTGTTCATGGTTGTACCATCGAGGATTATGTCCTCGTGGGCATGGGTGCCATCATCATGGACGGGGCGTTAATTGAGACGGGGTCCATCATCGCCGCAGGGGCTGTCGTAACCCAAAATACCCGCGTTCCCGCCGGCAGTATCTTTGCGGGAAACCCTGCCAAATTTCTCAAGCCTGTAAGCCCTGAAGCCGCTGAGGTTTTTATGCGAACCGCGATGAATTATTTGGAATATGCGGGGTGGCAACGATAGACATTAGACGGTGGACGTTGGACTGATGTTTATAACCCTGGGCTTTAGCCTAGGGATCCCAAGAAAGCACATAGCTCCTCAGACTAAAGTCTGGGGTTATAATATCCTCCGCACAGATGACGAGCGACTGACGACTGAAGTCTGGGGCTATGAAAAGAACATTAACTTCACTTTATCCTCCGGACAATTTCCCTACGGACTTCGGACTACCCTCTACCTCCCTAGGCCCTCCGCAATAACCCGATCATTCGACAAACGTGGAACCTTATTTTGGCCCCCTAATTTCCCCTGCGATTTCATGTAATCGATAAAAGCATTAGGCTTCAAAATCGTCAGTTTTAATGGCTGCAAAACCTTTCCGGTAATCAAATCCTTGTAATAGATGTTTTGAGCATTCATTGACGCCTCTAAAACAGCTTGAAAACGCGTAGGATCCTGTGGGGCCTGAGCAAATTCAACCAACCACTCATGGTAGGGCAATTCACCCGATGGTGGATTTACTTGCGGGGCTAAGGTAAATTCAACAAGACTTGCTTCCGGACAGGCCTTTAATGCCTCTGCCATGGCACGCTCCGCCTCTTCCGCAATCACATGCTCCCCAAATGCCGAAATAAAATGCTTAATCCGACCCGTCACCACAATGCGAAACGGATTCAGAGACACAAACTTCACCGTATCTCCAATCGAATATGACCAAAGTCCCGCATTCGTCGACATCAATAAGGCATAATTCACGCCCAATTGGACCTCCGATAGCATCAAACGTTTCGGCGTCGCCGTGAAATAGGTATCAGTTGGCACAAACTCAAAGAAGATTCCCCCGTCAACATTCAACAACAATCCCTCCTCGCCCGTTGAATCCTGAAATGCGATAAAACCCTCCGATGCGGGATAGGTCTCAACAACATCAATTTCCCGACCAATCGACTCCATCAATTTTTGGCGATAAGGCTCAAAATTCACCCCACCCGTTACAAACAATTGAAAATCAGGGAATAAATCACCGATCTTTTGACCAGATAAAGACTCAAGCCGATCAAAATACATCTGCACCCAAGGCGGAATTCCCGAAATCAGACCCATGCGTTGTTGGATCGTTTCTTGCACAATCGCCTCTAATTTCTCCTCCCAATCTTCCATGCAATTCGTCGCATAAGATGGCAATTGATTACTGCGTAAATAGCCCGGGACATGATGATTGACAATCCCCGACAAGCGACCTGTCGGAATTCCATGCTTCGACTCAAGCTCTGGGGAGCCCGACAAAAAAATCAATTTTTGGTCTAAAAAAGCTGAATTTCCTGAATAATGCACATAATGCAACAAAGCATCACGGGCACCTGAAATGTGAAATGGCATTGACTCTTTGGAAATCGGAATGTATTTAGCTCCGGAAGTTGTACCTGACGTTTTGGCAAAATAGGCTGGCTTTCCCGGCCATAAAATATTAGGAGAACCCAAAACCATCTCATCGATGTAGGTCTTCAAATCCTCGTATTCAGCGATGGGAACACGGATTTTATATTCTAAATAATTGCGGATTTTATCGAATTCATAGGCCTGACCAAAGATGGTCTGCTCCGCCTTTTTGAGGTTATTCTTCAGCCAATTTTCCTGAATTTGAATCGCCTGCGCATGACTCTTTTGGTGTTTTTTGACCACCTTACGCGCAAAAGGTTTCGCAAAAAAGGATCGAATTCCCATGGTAACTTACTTAAACACGCCTTGCGGATCAGGCAATTTTTCCGCTAAACTATGTCCTAAATTTAAATCCAACTGCGTGATATCCAGCTTTCTACATTCATGCAAATAGGCCCAGGCATTCTCATATTTTTCCTGCAAATAGGCCACTTGCGCGCGCTTCATCCAAGCCGTAGCATAATTTGGTGTTTGTAACAAGGCCTTTTGCAATAATGCATCGGTTTCTTCCAAAGTACCACAATCCATGGACTTCAAATAACAACTCAATTTTACAATCGCTAAGTCCACGCGAAGAATACTTTGCGTACTATCTAAGGCCAAACCTTTGGATAAAAACTCGATGGCTTTTGGAAAATCTTGTCGCTGGAAAGTAATCACGCCTAACCCCCAATAGGAATCAACAGCCTGACTATCAAGTGCTTGAACTAGATTAAATCGATAAGTTGCAGTGTCCAAATGTCCCGACGAGACAAATTCCCAAGCGCGCTCAGAAAAGAATTCCACTGCCTCTTTACGTGACCCAAAACTAGCATCACAAGACTCCACGAATTGCGTTAATTCCTTTTGGTCTTTGGCAGATAAGACCTTTTGACCATATAGTGGCAGGTATTTTGCCTCTTTAGGCCCTGCTGTTTGTTGGGCCAAAGCTAAGCTTCCAACAAACATAAACAAACTGATTAGTAGTACTTTCATCGCTGCAAATCTACCTTTTCTTTTTAGATGATGGTGCTCCTGGTCGAAATTTTGCATTTTTTCCCGGACGATTATTCCGTTGGGGTGGTTTTGGTGTTGAAACCGCACCTCCTTTAGGGCCTGTTTTTGTCACCGCTTTTCGTTGTGGAACTTTTTGGCCACTCGCACGAGCCTTAATAACCCATTTTTTCTCGTGAAACGCTCCCTTAAAATCAGGATCCTCGCGTTTCCGTTGATCATCAACCGCACGTAACATATCTTGTTGTTCCACAAACGGGGTCTCCTCCCGATTGATTTCTACCGGAAGGTCCTGAATTTCAATTGTTTGCTGAATAATTTCTTCAATCTTTGCCCAGTGGTATTGCTCCGCCAGGGTAATAAACGTGATCGACTCGCCTACCTGATCCGCCCGACCCGTCCGACCAATTCGGTGGACATAATCTTCGTAAATCAAAGGAACATCAAAGTTGATGACATGGGAAACTTTGGGAATATCAATACCACGCGCTGCCACATCTGTTGTCACCAACACCCGAATTAAGCCTTCGCGAAACTGCTGCATGGCGTTGATACGCGTATTTTGGCCTTTATTCGAGTGAATCGCACGCACTTGGTCTTCGGATAAAACCTTGCGGATTAAGAACTTTTCAACCTGGTTGGCCACGTCCTTACTCCGACAAAAAATCATCACGCGTTCAAAACGATCTTGCTTAAGAAAATAGGCCAAAGCATTGATTTTCGTACTTAAATTCGGGGCCTC
>DKIP01000060.1:15991-36176 GCA_002454335.1 Cytophagaceae bacterium UBA6715
GTCGCGGAAAACAATCCGTTTTGACGCTTTTTATATGGGATTTTCTCGAGTATTTCACGGATCTGTGGCATGAAACCCATATCCATCATTTTATCCGCCTCGTCCAAAATCAACATCTTTAATTCCTTTACAACAATCGCGTCCTTGCGATATAATTCCAAGAAACGACCGGGTGTAGAAACCAAAATATCAACGCCCCCTTCTAAGGTTTGAATTTGAGTTTTAGGTCCTAATCCGCCATACAATGCTAAAATGCGTAAATCTGTCTCGACGGATAAGCCGACCATCACTTCGTGAATTTGCATGACCAACTCTCGGGTGGGTGCTAAAATTAAGGCACGTGGACTTTTCCCTTGGGCATATTTACACCGCATGAGCACAGGCAACGCATAAGCTGCCGTTTTTCCTGTGCCGGTTTGTGCGATGCCAAGGACGTCGTGTCCTTGCAACATTAGAGGAATCGCCTTCTCTTGTATGGGGCTTGGTGTAACATAGCCCAAAGCGTCACAGGCGCGACATAATTGAGGGTTTAAACCAAGTGAAGAAAAATCAGTCATATGATTAATTTTGATGAAGGGACAATTTCCTTCGTGGAATTCCGTTCGCGAACGCTGCCGGCGCCCAATCGCAATTCCACGACAAAGGTAGGCAAAATAAAATTCCCTACCTTTGAAACAAAAATTCTCTTAATCATGCGAATTTGGGGCATTAGATTCCTATTATGGGCCATTATCTCCTTCGCCAGTGGTAGTGTAGCATCACTATTCCTCTGGGGCTTGCAACGCATCGCAGAAAATCGACAAACTTATTTTTTACTAGGACTTCCTTTAGTAGGTTTATTGCTCGTATGGATGCGCAAATGGTCATTCACTGCACTGGGAACAAACGACCTCATCAAGCAGCTACATGGAGAGACCCTTGTTACGTCAATTTTCCAGGCACCCTTTACATTAGTCAGCACCTGGCTAAGTCATTTGGTCGGAGCATCTGTAGGCAGGGAAGGGGCGGCAGTATTCATGGGTGGCTCGATTGCAAATGCGAGTACCGTGCGATTCAATATTTCGCAGGAGGAAAAATCCATTTGGCTACGCGCCGGAATGAGCGCCGGCTTTGCGGCAATTTTCGGAACACCTTGGGCCGGCTGTTTTTTCGGACTCGAAATTAAGGAAGTAGGCAAAATTCATTTTCGATCAATTTTTGCATGCTTATCTACCGCATTTGCCGCAAATCTCGTAAGTCTCCACGTGTACGGCACAAAACACGTTTTGTATCCCCACATTTTGTTACCTGATATTTCACCCTTATTTTGGGCCAAATTAGCGCTTATTGGCCTTTTTTTAGCCCTAATCGCACGCATCTATTCGCGCTTAGAATCGATTATTTATTTCGCTTCTGATAAATTACCCATACAAGCTTACCAAAAAGCGATTCTCGCGGGCCTCATTTTACTCGCGCTCTTTCAATTTCCCTTTTTCCAAGAAAGCATCGGATTGGGTTCCGAATATTTACTTAGACCTTTTGAAGAAAATTTTCAATCGGGAGCTTTCGCTTTCCAAAAACTTATCGCGACATGCTTGAGTCTTGGACTCGGTTATAAAGGGGGAGAGGCTACCCCCCTATTTTTAATCGGCTCACATGCCATGGCAAGCATAGCAGACCTCATCAATTTGCCAGGTCCGTTTTTAGCAGCCTTAGGCTTCACTTGCCTGTACATGGGATTAACAAAAACACCCATTGCAGCAATGTGCATGGGAGTTGAACTTTTCGGAATGGATACATGGTTTTGTTACCTTATCGTAACCTTCCTAGTTATCTACTTCTCCGAGAATAACGGAATTTTCAAATCACAAACATGGGCACATTATATGCCTAAACTCCCCTTTTAATATGTACCATTTCTTTTTTGACAACTATTCTCAGTACAAAGAAACTCGCATTCAACAGCGTCGTTTTGACGAAAGTATATGGCAAGAACTTATACAAGAATGGACTCTTTCTCCTCATTTAGAGGTAACGAAAATCGGAGAAACGTTTGAAAAAAGAGCGATTCATGAAGTAAAATTTGGCAAGGGTCCCATTCAAATTATTGCTTGGTCTCAAATGCATGGTGATGAAGCAACGGCAACTATGGCATTGTGTGATATATTCAACTTTATCAACTCAAATGATTCAAGGTTCATTGAAATAAGGGAAATATTGCATCAGAATCTAAGCATTTCATTCATTCCTTACTTAAACGCGGATGGTGCTGCAAGGTGGACTCGTGAAACGGCATTAGGAATTGATATGAACCGCGATGCTCAACATTGTTATAGCCCGGAAGCGAGATTATTATCTGATTGGGCAGACCGCATACAACCTACATTTGCCTTTAATTTACACGATCAAAATCGATTATACTCCGTTGGAAATTCAGCAAATCAAACGCACATTGCCTTCCTTGCCACGGCTGGAGATGAAGCTGGATCCTGGACAGATTCAAGACTTCGCGCAGGTAAATTAGCTAACCGACTTACCCGTTTAACAGAAGAAAAAATACCCAACAAGGTTGCCAAGTGGACCGACGAATATAATCCCCGTGCATTCGGAGATAATTTCCAAAAAAGAGGTTACGGATTACTTTTACTTGAGTCTGGGGGGGCAGGCTGGGACTTGGAAAAACAATCTTTACGCCAACTCAATGCGACGATTTTATTAGATGCCTTTTACAGTATTGCAACAGGTACATACCAACTAGAAAGCATAGAAACCTATGAGGCCTTAGCGACAAATGAACGTCAAATATTCGACATAAAACTAACACAAGCACCATTAGAATCAACAGGAAAAATTAGAGCAGACATTGGTCTAAACCTGAAAGAAACGCCAAGCGGACAAACACAAATAAATTACACATGGACAGTTGAAGAAATAGGAGACCTTGCTTACATGCATGCATTAAATACGCAAGATGCGAGCCCATGGGAATTTGTTCAACCTATACAATTAGGACAAGAAATAAGTGATTTGCTCTTTACAAAAGCAGGCGAAACCTCTTTTGATTTACGTACTTTTACAGCCAAAATAAAATAACATATGACATCATTACCCGTAATCATTATTGGAGTAAATCCATTTGCATTGGAAGTTGCACACATATTCCAACAAAATAACGTCGTGATTTATGGTTTTCTAGACGATGATCCCAAGAAAAAAGACACCATGATCAGTGAGATTCCAGTATTAGGAACCACAGAAGATGAAAGTTATTGGGATTTAATTGGAAAGTCTTGTGCCGTATTTGTGGCATTGGAAAACCCAACTGAGCGTAAGAAAATGATCGAATTAATCGAAGAAGATCGCAAAACAAAACCGGTTCACGCGATACATCCAAGTGCGCAAATTGCCAACGTGAAGAGCTTAGCTTATGGAATATTCATTGGGGCGAATGTCGTACTAGGAGCAGAAACAAAGATTGCCGATCACGTCATTATTGGACCAGGAACAATCATTGAAACAGGTGCGAGTATTGAAGAATTTAGCCAAATCGGAGCAGGTTCTGTCATCGGGAAAGAAGCACAAATTGATAAAAATGCCTTCGTTGGAATTCACTCAACAGTCGTTGGCAGCATTAAAATAGGGAAGGGTGCTACCATCGGAGCAGGCTCTGTTGTAATAGAAAATATTCCAGCCAGTAAGCGCGCTTTCGGAAATCCTGCCAAAATACTATAGTTTTTGTATGTTGTGTGGCTCAACGAGGTTCATAAAGTGAAACCGCAAATACAGTTGGGCCACCACAATAACATCCTCCATGCAATAGGCTTCAATCCGCGCTAAATTCCCCTCTTTATAATACACATCATGTACTTGATCGCCCGATAAATCTGATTTTGCGCCCTCAATTCCCATCATTTCAGCCAGCAACTCCAAAGAAGTGTAATTCTTCCGGTCGCCAAATCGCCACATTTCCATCGTATCTTGATGAATGATTTCCCATGGTTTTTTACCCTGAACTTGAAGCGCTTTTGGAATTTCGAGATTATTTGCCAACATTCTTCTACACAAATACGGAAAGTCGAACTCCTTCCCATTGTGTGCCACAAGCGTTAGTTCCTTAGACTTATAGGTCTTATTGATAAATGCTCCGAACTCTTTCAATAACTCCTTCTCGTCATGATGTGCAATGGTTTTCACCTTCATGCTGAGCTGCTGATCCTTATTGACATATAAAAATCCCATACCAATCACAATTACCCGACCAAATTCAGCAAACAAAGCCGCGCGATCCGCGTACAAGTCTTCCAGGCTCAATGCATCAACATTGTACAAATTCTTCGCTTTTTTTAGCCAGAACTCTTTCATTCTTTGAGAAATCTGGGAAAAATCCGATTTTCCAGATACGGTTTCAATATCAAGAAATAGCGTGTTTTTAAAGTTCATTCGTTTCTGGCTTAAGCAATGTTTCACGTGAAACATACTGGGGGGCAAATAAGAAAAGCGCTTGAAGATTCGCTAAGACAAGGCGCTTTACTTCGTCCAAGTCTATTGAGCGACCTAGTTCTTGCTGTAAAGAAGTTACGCCTTTGGTAGCAATTCCACACGGCACGATATATCCGAAATAGGATAGGTCGGTATTCACATTTAAGGCAAAACCATGCATGCTGATCCAGCGGGAAGCCTTTACGCCAAAAGCACAAATCTTTCGAGGATTATCAGATTCTGGATCAATCCACACGCCCGTCAAACCTTCGATGCGCCCAGCCACTAAACCATAATGAGCACATGTTCGCATAATGGCTTCTTCCAACATACGGAGATATAAATGAATATCTGTAAAGAAGTTTTCTAAATCAAAAATGGGGTATCCAACCAGTTGGCCCGGCCCATGATACGTAATATCCCCTCCGCGATTGATCTTGAAAAAGCTCGCGCCGATCGTGTGCAAAAAAGATTCTTGCATCAACAAATGAGACTCGTCTCCGCTCTTTCCCAAGGTATACACATGCGGGTGTTCGCAGAACAAGAGGAAATTGGGCGTAGGCTTTAAGTCTTCCTCGGCCACATTCCGATTCGCCAATTTAATACCAGCCGTATGCGCCATCAAGGACTCTTGGAGATCCCAGGTTTCCTTGTAGGGTACAAGCCCTAAATCAACAAATTGGACATTTTTATTTGGCATCGATATTATCAAGTAACTGTTAGGTCTGAATAAATGAAACTCGTTCTTTTGGGAAGACAAATATACTAGAATGGCGAAACATTTAAGACTTGGGAAAAAGGCAGAATATCTAGCAACTGATTATTTACGAAAACAGGGTTATTATATCCGCGACAAAAACTACCGAAGCGGCCAGGCAGAAGTAGATATTGTTGCGCAAAGAAACCATCGGCTATACTTCATAGAAATCAAATCAAAACATTCGATTCGCTACGGGGAGCCTGAAGAACAAATAGGAAAAGGCAAGATTCGACGCTACCACCACGCGGCAGAAAGCTTTCAATTGGAAGAAAAATGGCATGGCGAAATACAGTATGATACAATTTCCATTACTTTTTTTCCACAAGCTGTTAAAATCGAGCATTTCGAGGATGCTTTTTCGTAAATTCGCGGTTTAATAATTGAATATGATCAGTTTCCATACAGAAGACGTTTCTTTCAAGTTGCAAGACAAAATCAAGCATAAGCAATGGCTGCAAGCGGTTGCGAAAGAAGAGCAAAAAAAGGTCGGAGAGTTAAATTATGTTTTTTGCTCCGACAGCTACTTATTGGAGATCAACCAGAATTATTTGCAACACGACACCTACACAGACATCGTGACATTTGACAATTCGGATGACCCAAAAATCATTGAAGGAGACATCTTCATTTCCTATGATCGAATCCTAGAAAATGGGCAAAAATTTGGAACCGAAGAAAGCGAATTGCAACGCGTCATGGTACATGGCCTATTGCATCTTTGTGGGTATAAGGACAAGGCGAAGGCCGACAAAGCGTTAATGACGACTAAGGAAAATTATTATTTGGCAAAAAGATAATACGTGTTCCACGTGAAACATAAATGAAAATGATGCAGAATTCATATGACGTAATTGTAGTAGGAGCGGGGCATGCAGGCTGTGAAGCGGCGCATGCAGCAGCCCAAATGGGCTCAAAGGTGTTGTTGATTACGATGAACATGCAAACGATTGCTCAGATGTCTTGCAACCCGGCGATGGGGGGTGTGGCAAAAGGTCAAATCGTTCGAGAAGTAGATGCCCTAGGGGGGATGTCGGGAATCATTTCAGACAAAACAATGATCCAATTTCGGATGTTGAATCGTTCAAAGGGGCCGGCGATGTGGTCGCCTAGATGTCAATCAGACCGTGCGCGATTTGCAGAAGAGTGGCGCTGGGCATTGGAACAAAATGCCAATGTTGATTTTTGGCAAGATTCTGTGGAAGGCTTAATCGTTGAAAATGACGAAGTGAAAGGTGTGAACACCCGATTGGGAATGCAGTATTTTGCCCCTAGCGTTGTGCTTACAAATGGCACCTTTTTAAATGGTTTAATCCATATTGGGGAAAAACATTTTGGCGGAGGAAGAATGGCAGAGCCGATGGCTGGAGGCATCACGGAACAATTAATTCAATTGGGCTTTGAAGCGGGTCGGATGAAGACGGGAACACCGCCGCGTGTGGATGGTCGGAGTTTAGATTATTCCAAAATGGAAGAACAAAAAGGGGATGAGCATCCAAGCGCATTTTCTTATCTAACGAAGACACCTATTCAAGAACAACGCTCTTGTTGGATTACGCATACGAATGAAAAAGTACACGAAGTGCTTCGAAAAGGATTTGATCGCAGTCCGATGTTTGCTGGAAGAATCAAAGGCTTAGGGCCGCGCTATTGTCCATCCGTAGAAGATAAAATCAATCGCTTTGCCGACAAAGATTCCCATCAAATTTTCGTTGAGCCGGAAGGGTGGAATACCGTTGAAATTTATGTGAATGGGTTTTCCACATCACTTCCAGAAGATATCCAATTCGAAGCCATCCGTTTGATCCCTGGATTTGAAAATGCGAAAATGTTCCGACCGGGTTATGCGATCGAATACGACTATTTCCCCCCGACGCAATTGAATGCGACCTTGGAAACAAAACGAGTTTCGGGATTATTCTTTGCTGGACAAATTAACGGAACGACAGGGTATGAGGAAGCTGCTTGCCAAGGATTAATGGCGGGTATCAATGCACACCAAAAAGCACACAAAAAAGAACCCTTTACCTTATCGAGATCGGAGGCCTACATTGGCGTTTTGATTGACGACTTAATCAACAAAGGTACGGATGAGCCCTACCGCATGTTTACGTCACGCGCGGAGTTTAGAACCTTGTTAAGACAAGATAATGCTGATGAACGCTTAACCGAAAAAGGCTATGGCTTAGGCTTAGCTACGCAAGAACGATTGAATACATACCTTCACAAGAAGGAACAAGTCGCAGCGTTAATTGAAACCATTCAAACAACGAAAGTGAAGCCTACGGAAATCAATGATTGGTTACAAGAACAAGGAACCGCAACACTGAAAGAGGGGGCACCGCTGATTAATTTATTGAAGCGCTCCGACTTAAGTTTTGAACAAATTCTCCAACACGAAATTGGACAACGTATCAAAGAGGCATATTCACAAGAAGTACTCGAGCAAGTCGAAATTATTGTCAAATATGAAAGCTATATTGAGAAAGAACGCTTGATGGTAAACAAGATGAAGAGCATGGAGGATTTGGCGATTCCGGCGAACTTCGATTACGACAAAATCAAAACCTTGTCGACAGAGTCGCGCATTAAACTTAAATCGATTCGCCCACAAACCATTGGTCAAGCAAGCCGCATCTCGGGTGTATCTGCCGCAGACGTTTCGATTTTACTTTTATTTATGGGTCGTTAAACATGGAAACATTACAAAACTGTCCGGCATGTGGTGCGTCAGAAATGACCACACATTTACAAGCCAAAGACTATACCGTTTCAAAAAATACCTTCAACATTGTTCGTTGTGCAGCATGTGATTTACTCTTCACAAACCCAAGACCAGAAGCAGAACAAGCGGGCTATTTTTACCAGTCGGAGAATTACATCTCCCACAGCAATACGCAAAAAGGATTCATCAATAAGCTATACCACGCGGTTCGAAAAATAACCTTGAAGCAAAAAACAAATTTGATTCAATGCGAACAACAAGGGACTAAAAATCTATTGGATATCGGTTGTGGCAATGGACACTTTTTACATGCATGCCAACAAGACGGATGGAATACCTTTGGAATGGAACTCGATCCAGAAACGGCAGCACGTGCAGCAGCATTAACGGGTCAAAACATATTCCCAAATTTACAAGCCATCCCCGATGAGCCTCAATTTGAATTGATCAGTTTGTGGCATGTTTTAGAACATGTGTATGAAATTGACGCCTATTTTGAGTTCTTCAAAAAACGCATTAATCACACAGGCAAATTGCTTTTAGCCTTACCTAATTCAAAATCTTTTGACGCGGATTATTTTAAAGCGTTTTGGGCAGCCTATGATGTTCCCCGGCACATTTATCATTTCAATCCTGAAACCATTCAGTCAATTGCGAAAAAACACGGATTTAAATTAGCCAAACAACATGGGCAAATTTTCGATAGTTTTTACATTGCCTTGTTAAGTCACGAATACAAAACAGGAAGCAAGAAATTAATCGCTTCGTTTTTTGTAGGTCTTTGGTCTAATCTATTGGCTTTTTTCAAAACAGGTAATTATTCGAGTAATATCTATATTTTTGAACATGCCTAAACTCGTGCAAAAACTCGCATTCGTCACATTTATCCTGTTCATCAGCTTGAGCATGTTTCAGCGTTGTGCACAAACGGCGAGTCCTCCGGGCGGAAAAAAAGATACCTTAGCACCCAAAATTGTTACAACTATTCCGCTCAACAAAAGCAAAAATTATACGGGAAAAAAAATCGAATTGAATTTCAATGAATATGTATCGATTCGAAGTTTGAATCAAGAATTATTAATCACTCCGAATGTGGGTACATATGAAACACGTATCCGACCTACGGGCGTAACCTTACTATTGGACTCTGCGTTGCAGAAAAACACAACCTATACCTTCAATTTCCGTAATGCGATTGAAGATATGTCAGAGCGTAATAAAGGCAAAAACATCAAACTCGTTTTCAGTACGGGTCCCGACATTGATTCCTTGCAAATCAGCGGACAGGTGAAAAATTTGGAGACAAATAAGAAGTTAGAATCTATTTTGGTTGGCCTATATCCTTACACAGATACATTACGCATTGATCAGGCTAAGCCCTACTATTTTACGAAAACGGATACCTCCGGAAATTACCAGATTGAAAACATAGCAGCAGGCAAATATTACATGGCTGCATTTAATGATATTAACAATAATTTGGTATATAATTCAAACAAGGAACCTGTCGATTTCATCACCCAAAACTTTATTGACTTAAAGAAGAACCAAACGCAGGATTTTAAAATTGCTTTGCAAAATCAGGACCCCTTAAAAATTAGCAAGACAACAAGCACCGCCAAAACAGTTTTATATGAATTATCGAGGGGTGTGAAGGCAATAGAGATCCAGCCAAAGAATTTAGCTTACCAAATCGAAGCTAACCGCAACCTGCGATTCTATGTGGGAAACGTGGAACATCAAGACACTGTTCGTATATCAGCTATCGTAACAGATTCATTGAACCGGGTGACAACATTAGCTTTGAAGCTAAAATTTAGAGAGCCTAATAAGAAAGAAAAGGTTGTAAACACACCTTTACGTATGGAGGTATTTCCGGCAAGTAATCATTTATTAAGTCCTGAAGATTCAATTGTGATCAAATTTCAAAAACCGATCGCTTTGATAAATACGAAAGCCATTTCTTTCATAACGGGCCCCGAAGAAGAAATTCAATTGCCTGATGAAGCCTATCATTGGAATAGCTTTATCAATGAATTAAGCATTCAAAAGGCTTATTTGCCATTGCGAAATCGTTTCGAATTGAAATTTGCAAAGCATGCTTTCGTGAGTGTGGAAAAAGATTCCTCACAAACATTTACTCAAGCATTTGAATTTCAAGATTTAGAAAATTATGGAAGTATTTCAGGGAGTATCAATACACCGAAAGGCAAACATGTCTTTCAGTTGATCAAATCGGACACAAAAGCTTTGGCATACCAACAAACAGGTGAAAACACATTCCATTTTCCACACGTGGAACCTGGTTTATATGAATTACGTGCCATCGAGGATCGCAATGGAAATGGACTTTGGGATTTAGGCAACTTTAAAACAAAAGAAAAGCCAGAGTCAATTTATTTCTTCCCCGGTAAGATCAAATTGAAGGCCAACTTCCAGATCAGTGATGTGTTGATAAGTACCCAATAAACCCCCATTTTGTCCACAATACCTGTGGACGAATGTGGATAAAATTAATGACCCTGTGGAAAATGTGTATAAGTCTACACTTATCCACGCCATAGAGAAATCTTATCCACAAGTTGATAAGCTGTTTAAAATTATCATCTTCCTGATTAATAGCATATTACAAATCAAATTCTGACTTATCCACATATCCACAGAAAACAACAAAGAGAAACAAAGAAAAGATTTTAAAAAGTTTTTCTTTTTTTAATTTATGTGTGTGGATAAAGTATACCCTACCGTTTGACGCCGGCAGGGTATATCTTTTTTGATGTAATATTGATATTTTATATTAAAAAAATAGTTAAAAAAGATAGAATAGCATATTTATACCTCTCACATTGTGGATAACTTGTGGACAACAGACCCTTGTGTACAAAAAAATCGTTTAAAAGTGCAAATCGAGAGGCTGTTTTGTTAACTTTGATATTCATTACCAACAAACTCAATCATGTTAGAATTTTCAAATTTCAATCGCGTATTTGATTTACTACCGATTTACGAGCGACTTCACAAATCAGATTTGTTTTGCCTGAAGCGAAACGGCGAATGGCGGAAATATAGTTCGGAAGAAACCTTGGATATCATTCAAGATGTAGCTTTGGGACTTTTGTCTTTGAAGATTAAACCAGGAGATAAAATTGCGATCATATCGGGCAATCGGCCGGAATGGAATTTTGTTGATTTTGCCATTCAATTGATTGGCGCCGTTTCGGTCCCGATGTACCCTACGATAACTGTGGAGGATTATGCATTCATTTTTGAGAATGCAGAAGTGAAGTATGTGTTTGTGGAGGGAGAAGAATTATATCTAAAAGCAAAAGAGGCCTCTAAAGGAAATCGGAAGATAAAGAAGGTCTACACTTTTGACCCTGTTGAGGGCGCAGACATGTGGACGGAGGTAAAAGATGCTGGTTTTGGTCAGGATCGAGCACCTTTAAAACCATTGCAAGAAGCGGTAAAACCCAGTGATTTATTAACCTTAATTTACACATCCGGTACAACAGGTAGACCTAAAGGGGTCATGTTGACCCATCATAACATTGTTTCCAATGTAAAGGCTTTAATCCGTGGGAAGTTTTTTGATTTGCATGCGACAGATCGTGCTTTGAGTTTTTTACCGCTTTGTCATATCTATGAACGTACAGATATCTACATGTACATGTCCTATGGTGTTTCGGTATATTATGCAGAAAGCATGGAAACCATTGCAGATAATATCAAAGAGGTTAAACCTTCCATGTTTGCTTCGGTTCCACGTTTATTAGAAAAAGTCTATGACAAGATTTTGGCTAAAGGCAATGAGTTAACAGGCATTAAACGCAAATTATTTTTTGGGGCTATTGAGTTTGGTTTACAATATGATCCGATGGTTAAATTAGGATTAATAGACTCATTGAAATTAGCAGTTTATCGAAAATTGATTTTCAGTAAATGGCGTGAGGCCTTAGGTGGAAATGTGCGTTTGATCGCCTCAGGTTCTGCGGCATTACAGCCTCGGTTATCGCGCGTTTTTTGGGCGGCCGGTGTTCCCGTCAGTGAAGGATATGGCTTGACGGAGACATCTCCGGTTATTTCCGTATCTCAAGTTAATCCCCCAGATTTCCGTATTGGATGTGTGGGAACTTTGGTTGATAGTATGGAATTAAAAATTGCGGAAGATGGAGAAATTTGTGTGCGTGGGGATTCGGTTATGGTTGGATATTACAAAAATCCTGAAGCAACAGCTGAGGCTGTTGATCAAGACGGTTGGTTCCACACCGGCGATATCGGCGAAATGGTAGAAGGCAAGTATTTGAAGATTACGGATCGTAAAAAGGAAATATTTAAGACCTCAGGTGGTAAGTATGTTGCTCCCCAGTTGGTGGAAAATAAATTAAAGGAATCTGCTTTTATCGAACAATGCATGGTAGTTGGCGAAGGCCAAAAATTCCCGTCTGCATTAATTATCCCTGAATTTTCAGCCTTAGGCGTTTGGTGTAAGCAACACGGTATTCCTGCAGGAAGTCCTGAAGAATTAATTCAACATAAAGATGTTATTCGGAAGTTGGAGGAAGAAGTGATGTCCACAATGGGTTCTGTGGCCAAATATGAACAGGTTAAGAAATTCGTTTTGTTACCTCGTTTGTTTACGGTTCAAGATGGTGAAATTACCCCAACATTAAAGTTGAAGCGAAAGGCCATTTATGCCAAACACGAAAAAGCCATTTTGGCATTGTATGAATAAAACAATGTGTTTTCACGAATTAGCTTTAGTGCTCTGCTAAATTTTCGTAATTTTGAGGTTTGAAAAAATATTCCGCGAGGAGTCATTAAATTGGATGTATGTCACAGCATAAAAAAGTTGCCTTAATTACGGGTATTACGGGTCAGGATGGAGCCTATTTGGCAGAATTGTTGTTGAGTAAAAATTATGTAGTTCATGGGATAAAGCGTAGAAGCTCTTTGATTAATACGCAACGAATTGACCATTTATACGAAGATCCACACGTTAATTCATCCAATTTCCATTTGCATTACGGTGATTTAAGTGATTCAACAAATATTATTCGCATCATTCAAGATGTTCAACCCGATGAAATTTACAATCTAGGTGCGATGTCACATGTCAAAGTTTCATTTGACGAACCGGAATATACCGCGCAAGTAGACGGAATCGGGACTTTACGTATTTTGGAGGCCGTTCGTTTGTTGGGAATGACGAAGAAAACCAAGATTTATCAGGCGTCTACATCGGAATTATATGGCTTGGTGCAAGAGGTACCACAGTCGGAAAAAACACCTTTTTATCCACGTTCGCCTTATGCTGTTGCTAAATTATATGGCTACTGGATTACGGTGAATTACCGTGAAGCTTACGATATGTTTGCGGTCAACGGAATTTTGTTCAACCACGAGTCACCTTTACGTGGAGAAACATTTGTAACGAGAAAAATTACAAGGGGTGTGGCGCAGATTGCGTTAGGCCAACAAGATAAATTGTATTTAGGAAACTTAGACGCAAAACGCGACTGGGGACATGCCAAAGATTATGTGGAGGCGATGTGGTTGATTTTGCAACAAGAAAAACCAGAGGATTTTGTTATTGCAACTGGTATTACGACCACAGTTCGTGATTTTATTCGCATGGCATTTAGTGAGGTGGGTATCGACATTAAATTTACGGGCGAAGGCGTACATGAAATTGCAACGATTGCTGCATGCAATAATCCTTTGTACCAAGTGGAAATTGGTAAAGAAGTTGTAGCTGTCGATCCGCGTTATTTCCGTCCTACGGAGGTAGAATTGTTGATCGGAGATCCTACCAAAGCGAAGGAAAAATTAGGCTGGAAATTGCAATATGATTTGCCGGCATTGGTGAAAGACATGATGGCTTCCGACGTACAATTATTTACCAAATAAGATGAATCCTTCGATTGCGATAATAGGTTTGGGCTATGTGGGATTTCCGCTGGCTGTGGAGTTTGGAAAGATTTATCCAACCTTGGGTTTTGATATCGACGCTTCGCGTATTGATGAATTAAAGTTGGGGGTGGATCGCACCCAAGAAGTTAGTGCTGCCCAATTAGCCGAATCGAAAAACTTGCGATTTTCTTCTCAAGTAGCGGATTTAGCGACTTGTAATACCTTTATTGTTACGGTTCCTACACCTATAGACCATTTCAAAAAGCCAGACTTGAGCCCCTTGTTAAAGGCATCTGAGATGATCGGAAAGGTCTTGAAAAAAGGTGACGTGGTGATTTACGAATCCACGGTTTATCCCGGTTGTACAGAAGAAGATTGCGTACCAGTGCTGGAGAAACATTCGGGATTGGTGTTTAATCAGGATTTTTTCTGTGGTTACTCGCCTGAGCGTATTAATCCAGGTGATAAGGTCAATACGTTAACGAAGATCAAAAAAGTTACATCAGGTTCTACACCAGAAATTGCGGAATGGGTAGATCAATTATACAAATCGATTATCGTTGCCGGGACTCACAAGGCTTCTTCTTTAAAGGTAGCCGAAGCGAGTAAAGCGATTGAAAATGCCCAACGCGATGTTAATATTTCCTTTGTCAATGAGCTTTCCTTGATTTTTGACCGGATGGGCATTGATACGTCCGAGGTCTTAGAAGCTGCGGGAACCAAATGGAATTTCTTGAATTTTAAGCCCGGTTTAGTAGGCGGCCACTGTATTGGGGTCGATCCATACTATTTATTGCATAAGTCGGAGAGTTTGGGCTATTATCCGCAGGTTATTCTATCCGGCCGACGGGTGAATGATAACATGGGTATTTTTGTGGCGAATAAGTTGGTCAAATTACTCATTCAAAAAGGGAAGAAAATCGGCGGTGCCAAAACCTTAATGTTGGGCATCACGTTCAAAGAAAACTGCCCGGATATTCGAAATTCGCGGGTAGTGGATATTTACAAGGAGTTAGTTGATTTCGGCATGGATGTTGATGTGTATGATCCTTGGGCGAATGCCAAAGAGGTTCAACATGAGCATGGAATTAGCCTTGTTTCGGAATTAGGCCAAGCCTATGATGCCATTGTGTTAACGGTGGCGCACCGGGAATTTTTGAATCTCGCCTTTGGCGAATTAAAAGCCAAAGACGGGGTGCTTTTTGATATCAAATCGATTTTAGATAAATCCATCGTAGACGCTCGATTATAGGATGGCCTGGTATGCGGTATACACCAAATCTCGTACAGAAAAAAAAGTTGCCCTACGCTTAAAAGAAGCAGGAATCGAGGCCTATTGTCCCGTAAATAAACGCGAAAAACAGTGGTCTGACCGTCGAAAAGTCACCGAGGAGCCACTTTTTCGTTCCTATGTTTTTGTCAACATTGATTTGGAAAAACAAAGCGCAACGGTTCGTCGGACGCTAGGCGTTGTCAATTTTGTTTATTGGTTACAAAAGCCAGCGGTCATTCAAGACGACGAGATTCTGGCGATCCAACAATTTTTATCGGAGCATGCGGCCGTAGAGGTTTTTGGAAATACGCTCCAAGTGGGCGATGTTATCACGATTGATGCGGGTGCTTTGAAAGGCCAAAAGGCGGAAGTGATGGGGATTAAAAATCGGCACGAGGTGCGATTGCGCATAGACTCCTTAGGATTTGAGTTGGTGGCGAGGGTGGAGTAAATTATACTATTTTCACTCCTCAGAAAGGTTCTTTTTATAGCCCCAGACTTTAGTCTGGGGATCCCTAGGCTAAAGTCTAGGGTTATTAATTTAGCAGTTCGGAGTCTGCGAGTAGTATGCTCTTAGCCCCTAGACTAAAGCCTAGGGTTAATCAACGCCACAGAATTGTTCATACTTTTTTCGTATTTTGCGTACCTAAACCCTTTTTCATGCGTCTTCGCGCAATTTCATTTCTTTTATTGTTCAGCTTGTGCGCGAAAGCTCAGGATAAAATTGGTCCTAGCCTAGAATTAGGTATGGGGCTAACTTCGGGGACTTATACGCCCTTCTGGTTACGTGCCAATCAATATGGCGCCGTTCCCACGAAAGAAAGTTATGGTACCGCAGCCATTGCGCTCAGCGATTTTGTTCAAGTAAATAAACGATACAGCTGGGGGTATGGAGTTCGTGGATTGGTCAATCTAACGGAGACCCAAGCGGACGTTTTATTGCAAGAAGCCTATCTCAAAGGCAAAATGGGCATCTTTGAATTACAGGCTGGCCGAAAAAAACAGATTCAAGGGTTAGCTGATTCCACGCTTAGTTCGGGCTCTTTTATTTGGTCAGGAAATGCATTACCCATGCCCATGATTAATTTGGTTGTCAATGATTACTGGGCCCCCACATTTGTAAATGATGTCGTAGGTTTCAAAGGGAATTTCGCTCATGGTTGGTTTGGTAATCAACGTAGCGATGTGGCTGATTTTTATTTGCATCAAAAGTCATTCTATGGCCGATTAGGCAAGCCTAATTGGCTCATCAAATTTTACGGAGGATTCAATCACCAAGTTCAATGGGGTGGAACGCTAAAATATGCTGACCCAGGAAATTTCTCGGCGAAAAACGGCAAAATTGCGAGCAGTCTAAAAGACTATTTGTATATCATCACAGGCCAAAGTATGAATGTAGTAGGCGGTGACACGGCAACTTATGGAATCAATGATGGATGGAATCGTTTGGGAAATCACCTCGGTACCGTAGATGTGGGGATGGAAGTTGATTGGAATAAAGCAAAGTTATTTTTCTATCGCCAAAGTATTTATGAGGACGGTTCCTTGTATTATGGCAATAATATTACAGACGGATTGCACGGTATTTCGTTTAGCCGCAAGTCTGATCAAGGAATTACCAAGGTGGTTGTGGAATACCTAAACACGACGTCCCAAGGAGGATCTGTGTTTAATAATTCCGATGTAAATCGAGGATTAGATAATTACTTTAATAATGCCGTTTATCGGGAAGGTTGGACATATGCTGATCATGGAATAGGAACGCCCATGATGACGTTGGATTCTGAAACCGATTTAACAAATACAGATTTCATTGCGTATGACAATAATCGCGTGGAATCGTTTTATGTGGGAATAGAAGCCAAACTAGGCGAAAATTCTTTCTTACTACGTGGATCTTTATCCAATTCAATTGGCTGGTTTGGTATCGAGCACATCCCAGTCAAAAAGCAATATTCCGTGGGATTACAATGGCAACGACCGGTCCAACTGATGGGATACAATGCCCAACTCAAGGCGTCATTTGGCGCCGACAAAGGTGTTTGGAAACCCGATGTGATCGGGGGAAATGTCTCGTTGGTTTTGCCATTGAACTAGCCAAAGAACAAATAGCTCACCCAAATTGCCGTGGCGATTCCCACAAAATCTGCAAATAATCCTGCCCATAAGGTGTAGCGAATATTACGCACTTGAACCGATCCGAAATACAAAGCTACCACGTATAAAACGGTTTCTGCTGAACCTTGGAATACACAAGACAAGCGTCCCACAAACGAATCTGATCCGAAAGTTTTCATCGTATCAATCATCATCGCGCGCGATCCGCTGCCACTCACGGGGTGTAATAAAGCGGTAGGCATGGCATCCACCCAGCGGTTGTCGATGCCCGACAAATCCACCAAGTATTTGATTCCGTCCACCATATAGCCCAAAACGCCCGAATTACGCAGGCAAGAAATTGCGACTAATAGTCCCACTAAATAAGGAATGACTTTCACGGAAGTCTCAAAACCACCTTTTGCGCCCTCCACAAATGTTCCGAAAATGTCGATTTTCTTACGCATTCCCGCGGCAATGAAGGAGAAAATCAGCAAGAATAGAAAGCCATTGGAGAAGACTTTAGACTGCATTTCGATCGCCTCTTTGGGCAAAGAGCTGAAGTACCATAATATGGCCCCGAGAAAGGCGGTTAGGCCGGCCAACCAGGCAAAAAGTACCGGTTCTAATAAGTTGATTTTCTGTTTGATGGATACAAAAATCAGACCCGTAATCGTCGTCGCATAGGTTGCCATGAGGCAAGGAATGAAGATATCCGAGGCGTCCTGCGCCCCGTAAATGGCCCGTTGGGCCATAATACTCAAGGGAATCAACACGGGGCCTGCGGAATGCAGAACCAAGAACATAATTTGTGAATTGGAGGCCGTATCTTTATCGGGGTTTACTTCTTGTAAACTTTGCATCGCTTTCAGCCCAAAAGGCGTTGCCGCATTATCCAACCCCAACAAATTAGCCGAAAAATTCATGATCATTTGCCCGTGGACCGGATGGTCTTTGGGAATTTCTGGAAACAAACGAGTGAAAAAGGGTCCGATGCGTTTGGCTAAAAATTGAATCGCTCCCGCCTTCTCTCCTACTTGTAAGATGCCCATGAAAAAAGTCATGACACCTGCCAAAGGCAAGGCGATTTTCATCACGGCTAATTCCGCGGAATCGAACATGCCATCCACGAGGATTTTGAATATTTCGGCATTCCCCAAGAAGAGATATTGAATAATTGCGACCACAAAAGCCACACCGAAGAATAAAAACCAAATCCAATTTAATGCCATAGGGTCGAGGAAATTTGGTTAAATTTAGGCAAAATCTCCGATTATTATGCGAACGATTGCCTTAGTCCTCCTCTCCTTTGCTGCCTGGGCACAAAAAACGACCTGTTCCTATGAGCTTGCCATGGAAAAACAAGGCTTGCTTGAGGTTACATCGAATGCCCCTGGGGTATTGGTGGAATTGAAATATGGGACTGTTGACAATTTCATGGGCAAGGATGTTTATGGTTGTCTGAGACATGCTTATGTTCAAAAGCCGGTCATGGCGATGCTTCAACAAGCGCAGGCTGCTCTAGAAAAGAAACATCCAGGGTTTCATTTATTGATTTACGATGCTGCACGTCCCCTATCCATTCAATGGATTTTGTGGAATACGTTGACACAATATCCTCCCGCTGAGCGTCAAAAATACGTAGCGGATCCCAAGCAACATTCCATTCATAATTATGGATCTGCTTTGGATTTAACGGTGGCGGATGCGAACGGAAAGCCCTTGGATATGGGAACGAAATATGATTTTTTTGGTGAATTAGCTTATCCTTCCAAAGAGCAAGCTTTTTTGGCATCGGGGAAATTGAGTCCAATAGCCTATCAAAACCGATTGATTTTGCGGGAAGCCATGCAAGCTGCGGGCTTTATGCGGATTGAATTTGAGTGGTGGCACTTTAATGCTTTTTCGCGTGCGGAGGCGAAACGCCGTTTCCCTGTTGTGCAGTAATCGCGGATTTTATCAGCGACTCTTGCCGTTTATCCAAAAATCAAACTTGCACAAAACGCATTTGTGTATTATTGTGAACTAATTCTATCGACGCCTATGTCAATTAAAAAATACCTTTCGCTTACCTTGTTGGCAGGATTGTCCTGGGTAGCTCACGCGCAGACCGCCATTCAAGGCAATGCGCAGGTGGTTCATTTGAGTTTAAGTCAAGCCGTGGACATCGCGCTGCAGCATAATTTGACGGTGAAGTCTTATGAGGTAAGTTTGAAGAATGCGGAGTTAACTTACCAACAATCGAAATACAATCAATTGCCATCTTTGGGGGGAAATATTAATCAGGCGGCGAGTTTTGGTCGGTCGATTAACCCGTATACCAATGGTTACGATTCACGCAATATCAATTACAATAACATAGGTTTGAATGCGAGTTTGACCCTTTTTAATGGTGGTCAGTTACGTCATACGGTCTTGCAAAATGAATATGCCTTGAAGGCAACACAGCAGGATTTGCTTTCGATGCGGGAAAATATTGCTTTGCAGGTGGTGCTTTCGTATTTGTCTATTTTGAATGCGGAAGATCAGTTATCGATTGCCAAAGCGCAGACGGAAATCACCAAATTACAGATTGAGCGTACGCAGAAATTAGTGACTGCAGGTACTTTGCCGATATCGAATGTCTTGGATTTGAAGGCGCAGTTGGCCAATGAAGAATCCAATGTCGTGTCATTCCAAAGCACCTTGGATATTAACAAATTGACCTTGCAACAATTATTGAATGATTCGAGCATTCAGGCATTTGATTTGCAACGGATTCAAGTGCCGGTTCCTTCCTCGAAGGCTTATGATGTATCGGTTGATGCGATTTATGCCAAAGCCTTGGAAATTCAGCCTTTGGTTCGTGCTGCGGATTTCCGGGTACAAGGAGCGGCAAAGAGTGTGGATGTGGCGAAAGCCTTTCGCCTCCCTACCCTATCGATGAGTGGAAGCTGGTCGGCGAATCAATCCAACGCCTTAAAGA
>DKIP01000034.1:0-3753 GCA_002454335.1 Cytophagaceae bacterium UBA6715
TTTATACCTATTTATCGGTTTATGTTGGAGAATTTCCGCCTTTTGTCGAATTTGTTGGCTAGAATTTAAATGCAATAACCAATTTTATTAAAAAATTAAACCCATGAAAAACAAAAATCTGATTAGTTTAACTGTTGCCATTGCCTTTGTTCTGTTATCGATGACAGGTATTTTACTCTTTGTCAAGCAAAAGGCGCATTTCATTGAAATGACTCACACCATTTTTGGTTTGCTCTTTATTGGATTTGCCATATTCCATATTTTGAACAACTGGGATTCAATCAAGGCCTACTCAAAGGATCGTAAAAGTGGTTCAATCAAAAAAGAATTGGTCGTTGCGTCATTAATTACAGGAATCATTTTAGTATTATCAGTTACGGAAGTTTTAGAACCGGTTGCTGAATTTGGACGTATTTTCGCAAGTGGTGCTAAACGTCCTCAAACGGTGAATTTTTCTGAAAAGAAAACATTGGATTCGACGAACGGACATGCAGTAGTTTTGTTAGTCCAAAAAGGCAAAGAAAGTGCGTTCGCAGGAATTAGTGTTGAGGTTGCGGATACAACAGGAAAGGTTTTGGAAACTTTATTAGCGGCTGATAAAGAAATGAAGGGGCCACCCGCGAATCTTTTGTTGGAAACCAAAATTTCTTCCGCAGCTCCTTTCGATTTAATTCTAAGCTTCACGCATGAAGGTAAAACGAATAAAGTAACGCGGCGGGTTAGCAGCTTAAGTGCTGGAGTTCAGGGGATTGCTAAAGAGAAAGGGGTTATTGAACGTGCTTATTTGGATGTTCAATAAGGTCCATTATTTTCAAGTTAAAGCACGCTTCGGCGTGCTTTTTTTTTGTTCAGGATAGGTAATATCAAACAAAATGATACTTTTGATTATAACACAAGTAGTTATGAAAACCTTCATTATCCTTCTGTTCTTCTCCTTGCCATTAGTAGGCTCTCCTGAATTAACCAGAATGCAGGAACAAGCTAAACGTGTCACAATCTACCGGGATCATTTTGGCGTTCCGCATATTTATGGGAAATCAGATGCGGATGCCGTTTTTGGTATGTTGTATGCACAATGTGAAGATGATTTCTCTCGTGTAGAACGTAATTACATTGAAAAATTAGGTCGATTATCTGAGATTGAAGGAGAAAAGCAATTGGCGAATGATTTGTACCTCCGATTAATTATTGATCCTGAAGAGGCCAAGGCGGATTATCTAAAAAGCCCTGCCTGGCTGAAGAAATTGTTGGTGGCATATGCCGACGGAATCAATTATTATCTATACAAACATCCCGAAATTAAACCTGTCTTATTGACACACTTTGAGCCTTGGTATCCCTTATTATGGACGGATGGTTCGATTGGGGCGATAGCTACAGGAGATATTACGGAGAAAGAGGTTGGTGCTTTTTATGGGTTGAATACCGCGATTGCATCGCATCGAGAACTTGTTGCCGATGAAGATTTAACAGGCTCCAATGGCTTTGCTGTAGGTAAGAACTTATCCAAGTCGGGAAATGCATTGTTATATATTAACCCGCATGTGACATTTTATTTCCGACCCGAGATTCACGTGAATAGTGAAGCCGGAATGAATGTGTACGGCGCGGTAACGTGGGGGCAATTTTTTGTGTACCAGGGTTTCAATCAATATGGCGGCTGGATGCATACCTCGAGCCAAGTAGATGTATCTGATATGTATCAGGAGAAAGTCGAAATCCGTCGAGGTATCCCCTATTATTTGTTGGACGGTTCATGGCGTCCGATGCAAATCAAGAAAATCAGTTTACAAGTAAAAGCAGAAATTAAACCGCGCGAAATTACAGCTTATTTCACGCATCGTGGTGCCGTGATGGCTCAACGGGATGGTAAATGGATTTCGGTCCGGTCTTACAATCGTTCCTTGGTGAGTCTAGAGCAGAGTTGGTTGAGAACTAAAACCACTGGCTTGAAATCCTACCAAAAGGTCATGGGCATGCGTGCAAACACATCCAATAATACTCTTTACGCAGATAATAAAGGCAATATAGCCTATTGGCATGGAAATTTTGTGCCTATTCGGGATCCTAAAAAGGATTGGGGGCTCGTGCAAGATGGAACACGCTCAGCAAATGATTGGAAAGGATTACATCAGGTGAACGAATTAGTTCATATAGTCAATCCCGTTACAGGTTGGATTCAAAATTGTAATTCAACACCCTTTACTGTTTCGGGTAGCGCGAGCCCATTGCGATCGAATTATCCGACTTACATGGCACCGGATGGTGAAAATTTTCGGGATAAAAATGCGGTACGCTTATTTTCAAATCATTCCGGCTTCGATGTGAATGATTTAATCAAGGTTGGATATGATCGACATTTAGCGGCATTTGATGTGCTCATCCCTAGTGTCGTTAAGGCTTTCGCAAAAAGTCCTAGACCTGATTTGAATGAATTAGTGGATAGTTTAGCTGCCTGGGACCGAAATGCCCAAGTTAATTCGATAGCCCAGCACATAGCTATTCGTTGGGCAACATTATTGTTACCATCCATTCCGAAAAATATAACTTTTGGTGGCGAAACTGATCCGGTAGTTAACTTTACTCGATTTGCAAATGAAGCAACATCAGACGTTTTATTGGACGCCTTATCAAAAGCAAAGTTGAATATAGAACAGCAATTTGGAACATGGAAAATTGCATGGGGGGATGTCAACCGGTTCCAGCGTATATCCAATACCGTAATGTTCGATGATTCGAAACCAAGTATTCCTGTGGCCTTTACTTCTTCTGCTTGGGGCCAACTACCATCTTACACAAGTAAGCCCTATCAAGGCTCAAAAAAATGGTATGGTGTGAATGGGAATAGTTTTGTCGCTGCTGTTGAATTTGGTCCTAAAATTAAAGCCTATAGTTTGTTGGCCGGTGGCCAAAGTGGGGATGTTAATTCACCACATTTTAAAGATCAAGATTTGATGTATACAAAAGGGGAATTTAAGCCTGTAAGTTTTTATAAATATGAAGTAATAAAAACAGCAGTTCAGGTCTACCATCCTTAGACAAATTAACGTAAATTTTGTAAATTGAAGGCAAATCGCGTTATATGTCATCAGCTTTATTTCCTCTTCCTGCGCATTTTGAAGCCATTTTTCACGAGGCTGCGATTGGTATCATTGTAACGAATGCTTCGTTTGAAATGATCTTGTCGAATGAATATGCACATCGTTTATTCGGATATTCAGAAGCTGAATTACAAGGTCAAAATATCTCCATTTTAATTCCGAACCACCTCAAAGGGAAACACGAGGGGCATTTAAGCAAAATAAATCACAGACCTGTCTCTCGCCCCATGGGCGTAGGACTAGACTTAAAAGCAAAACGCAAAGACGAATCCCTCTTCCCTATTGAGATTTCGTTGAGTCACTTTAAGTCGGAGGACCAAATGTATTACATCGCATTCGTTAGCGATGTGACACTCAAGCGAAAAGTCGAAATGGAATTGATTCTGCGTAATCAAGAGATCAACCAATTGAACGAATCGCTCGAGGCTGAGGTAGAATCTCGTACCCAGGCGCTACAAAATACCCTCGAAAAATTAGAGATTCAAACCAAAGAATTGGAAATATCTCTTCAAAAAGAAATCGAGTTGGGTGATCTCAAAACGCGTTTTGTTTCCATGGCTTCTCATGAATTTAGAACTCCGCTGACTTCTATTCTTTCTTCCGCTTCCCTCATTGAAAAATACGTGGAAGCTACAGATCAGCCTAAAAGAAG
>DKIP01000034.1:3891-4313 GCA_002454335.1 Cytophagaceae bacterium UBA6715
GAAGTTCGACCTGATACATTTGTCGTTAGCGAATTTTTAAGCGATTTAGTCACCGAAGTAGATGGGATGCGTAGGCCGGGCCAACAAATTTCTGTGAGCCTTCAAGACGATTTAACCAATTTTGTTTCGGATACTTCGATGTTGCGTAAAGTACTGTTGAACGGATTATCAAACGCGCTTAAATTCTCTCAAAAAGACGTTTTTTTGAAAGCTTCCATGAAAGATCAATCGCTTTACCTAGAAATAATTGACCAAGGAATAGGCATCAGCGAAGCTGATCAAAAACACTTATTTGAACGCTTCTTCCGTGGTGGAAACGCAAATGTTATCCCCGGAACTGGACTTGGTCTACATCTAATGGATCGCTACATGAGACTGCTCGGTGGAGAACTGAACTTACGAAGTGAACTTGGATTAGGAAC
>DKIP01000073.1 GCA_002454335.1 Cytophagaceae bacterium UBA6715
AACGCTGCCGGGGTCTGAAGACCCCGGCAGCGTTAGCAAAAATCAGTTTTAAGATGGAAACCACCTAGAAAAATACTGATAATAAACTGATTATTTTTTCTCTGGGAATAAAAGGCTCAATCCGATGCTTACGGACAATATTCCCAGAATTACACCCAAGGAAGCCAGGGTTCCAAAACCCCATTGTTCCAAATAATGATGCCCGATCATCTTCAATCCGACAAAACTGAGCAACACCCCCAAGCCCATCGGCAAGAAACGGAACAAGCCCATCAAGCTCGATAAAAAGAAAAATAAAGACCGAAGTCCCATAACAGCAAAGACATTGCTAAAGAAGACGATGTATGGATCTTTTGAAATCGAAAATATTGCTGGAATGGAATCAACCGCAAAGAGAATATCCGTAAACGCAATCACAACCACAATAACGAAAATAGGCGTAATGTATAATTTGCCTGTCTTCATCCGAACAAAGAAGCGACCAATCACATTTCGCTTATAAACATTAAAGTATTTAGACAACAATTTAACAACTGGATGATCACCTGGATTAATTTCTTCCTCATGCTCTTTGGAAAGCAAGATTTTCACTCCCGTGTAGACCAGAAACGCCCCAAACAAATAAATAATCCAATCAAATTTCTGCAACAAGGCCGCACCCAGGAAGATAAAAATCAAGCGCAACACAATCGCTCCCAAAATCCCCCACACCAAAATCTTCTTGTAATAGCGTTTCTGAACCCCAAAAGAGTTGAAAATCAATATGAAGACGAAGACATTATCCGCCGACAACGAGTACTCGACCAAATAACCCGTAATGAATTCTAAAGACAAATTATCTTGAAAAATAGCAACTTGATCAAAATAGCTTCCCGAACCCAAATCAATATGTGGTGCATAAGCCTGCTGCACTGCACGAAGCCCTGCAACATCTTGAATCCCATGAACCATCGCGCCATTATAGCCCAAAAACACGTAAAATACGATGGCCAACAATACCCAAGCTCCACTCCAGAAACCAGCCTCCTTGAAAGTAACTTCTGCCGCTCCTTCTTTCTTAAACACCCCCAAATCGACCAACATCACCGCCATGACAACAACTGAAAACACAAGAAAAAATAGCGTTTCACTCATAAATAAGTAATTTTACATTTTGAAGGCACAAAGGTCGTAAAATTTGGCCAATATTATATGTACGAAGGCAAAAAGGTAATCGTCGTTATGCCCGCTTATAAAGCAGCATTGACACTTGAAAAAACTTACAATGAAATCCCTCACGATTGGGTTGACGAAGTCATTCTCGTAGATGACTATAGTCCGGATAATACCGTGGAAGTAGCTCAGCAAATTGGTATCAAACACATCATCCGCCACGACAAAAACAAAGGTTATGGAGGGAATCAAAAATCATGTTATACCAAAGCCTTGGAATTAGGTGGCGATATCGTGATTATGTTGCACCCCGACTACCAATACACGCCGATGCTATTAAAAGCCATGATTTCCATCATTGGCAACGGTTTGTATCCTGTTGTTTTCGCATCTCGTATTCTAGGGAAAGGCGCACTCAAAGGCGGTATGCCAATCTACAAATACATTGCGAATCGCATGCTGACTTTATTCCAAAATATCTTAATCGATCAAAAGCTATCGGAATACCACACAGGTTACCGAGCGTTTTCTAAAGAGGTATTAGAAGCCGTGCAGTTCACGAAATGCGATGACGATTTCGTATTCGATAATCAAATGATCTTGCAAATCTTCTGGAAAGGTTTTGAAGTGGGTGAAGTGACATGCCCAACTAAATATTTCGAAGAAGCTTCATCCATCAATTTTAAACGCAGTTCCATCTATGGCTTAGGCGTTATTTGGTATTCAATCCGATACCGCCTCGCGAAATGGGGTTTAAAATGGGACCTAATGAATTAAAAAAAGGCATTGCAAACGCAATGCCTTTTTATTTACACTACAACCTAATGGATAATCCCAACAAGAAATTAAATCCTGCCTGCGGGTAATGAAAATTCTCTGTCGTTAATGACCCGTCATATAAATAACTGAACGTATATCCATTCGAGGAATACATTACATTCAAAACATTATTCAACAACATCGTTGCTCGAATCTTTTTCGTCAGCCCATATCCCAAGCGAACATCTTGTGTGAAATAAGCTGGCAAAGCTCGTGCAGCGTTGGATGTATTATCCAAATATTGCTTCCCCACATACTTGCTCATTAGAGCCACTTCCATTTCCGCCCGTGTGAATGTCAATGTACTTCCACTGATTACCGAGGGCGAATAGGCAATTTCTGTCTCCCCATGGTTAATCGACACGATGCTGTAATCCGAATATTCAACGAGTTTCTCCGTAAAATCTTGTATGCGATTCCGAGAAATTGTCGCATTGGCCTGCCATGTCAAGTTAGCCGCCAATTGCACATTCATAGAAGCTTCCAAACCTAAACGGTAACTTGACGGGGCATTCGTACGAATGGCCTCTCCTACCGAATTTACCGCGCCCGTTAACACCAATTGATCCGTGTAATTCATAAAATAAGCGTTCAACTGATAAGAAACTTTCGCGCGGCCAGCTTGATAACCAACTTCCAAATCCCGCAAAAATTCCGCGCGCGGTGTTGTTCCTGGATTATCGACAAAATCTTGTCGGCTTGGCTCCTTACTTCCCATCGCATACGATGCATAAACCTTCGCATTCGGTGAAATCTGATGCGTAATACCAATCTTAGGATTCACAAATTGATAGGACCAAATTTGGCTTATGTCCTGCATTTTATCTGCAATACCAGCCATCTTGTGCCCTACCGTCCGGTATTGCAAATCCAAATAAGCATTCCATGAAGATGCAATTGCCCAATTCGCTTTGGCATATAAATTCAAATCCGTTTTCTGCGACCGACTACGGTACCACTCACGACCTGCAAACGCAACAGGCAAAACAAGTAATCCATAGTGACGGCCAATGTATCGATTCCACGCCCCGCCAAATGTGAATTTGATTTTTTGAGTACCAACGTAATTCAACGCAAAAGTCGACCCGTAAAAATCATTATCTAGCCATTTTTGTCGGACAATATCCACGATAGGTTTTATAAGAAGCCCATACGATTGCAAATCCGAGTTGGGTTTGAATTCCTCAAAATACCCGCGCCCATAGGTATAATGAAAATTCCAGTCCAAATCCCAATTGGGTGATATCCGATGATTCGTCAACAACTGTAAATGATCTTGGGAATAATTATCAGTCTGATTCGCGTAGGTGTAATAATTATAGGTTCGTCCGCTCGAAAGCAAATTGTTTGCTTCTTCTGATGACAAATAATTCCGGTCAATGTAGGCCTGCATATCAGCAACCGAACCCGTCACACGAGATTCCGGCGTACCATACCAAGACTGAAACGTTCTCTCCCGTCCCGTAAAATAATTGAAACGTATGAAGGCGTTTTTAGCAAAATAAGCCGCAGATAAATAAGCAGATTGCAGATTTGAAGACGCACGATCGATATAACCATCCGACACAATTCGTGATAAACGTCCGTCCACGGTGAATTTACCGTTCATCAAACCTGTCCCAACTTTCAAGGTTGTTTTCAAGGTACCAAACGACCCTCCCGAAGCATTTAAGTCGGCATACGCCTTTTGCTCAAAGGTATTCGTTTGCATATTAACCGAACCGCCAAAAGCCCCTGCTCCATTAGTGGAAGTACCCACGCCGCGCTGAATCTGCACAGAATTAACAGACGAAGCAAAATCAGGCATATTAACCCAATAAGTACCTTGCGATTCAGAATCATTCACGGGAATTCCATTGATAGTAACATTCACACGCGTCGCATCACTACCCCGAATACGAATACCCGTGTAACCAACCCCCGCACCTGCATCCGAAGTCGTCACGACCGATGGGGTAAAATTTAGTAATATTGGCATATCTTGTCCCAAATTACTCTTCCCCAACTCTTTGGCAGAAACGTCCGAATATGCCATGGCAGAATTCTCGTCGGCCCGTGTCGCCTGAACAACAACCTCATCTTGCAGGTAACTGGAACGGTGCAATAAGATTTGAGCAGCAGCAGAAGCGACAACTTCCTGCGCTTGATAGCCCACAAACGAAACAGTTATTTTAGCAGAAGCAGGCATATCAACTAGTAAAAAATGCCCCTTGGCATCCGTTAATACACCTCGTTGGCTACCTTGAACACGTACCGAAGCCCCCCATAAAGGTACATTCGTCTCTTGATCGATAACGATCCCTTCGACTCTTTGGCCGAATAATACATGCGTAATGAATAAAAAAAACAGCGTCGTTAGCTTTTTCATTTTTGAAAAGTTTAACAACAGGTAAAGGAGTCAAATCCTGTATGATTTAACAATAACCCTTATAATTGATTTTTTTCCGAGTTTTCAGCGCTAAAAACTCGACAAAATCCCTTCGACGGCATTACCCGTATCAGGTTCAATGGGTATAATCTCAGCCTTTTTTAGAGGCACCCCTTTTTGTGGATGCACAAAGTTACAAATTTTTCTACCTTTGCAAGCCATTCGCCTGTTCATATTTTATGATTGTCAAAGAGTTTCTTTCCTTGTACAAAAATGACGGAATTGTTCAACACATTGCTGAACAAATCCATCACCCCGAACCGCAAAACTCCTACATCAAAGGACTTTGTGGCGCATTGGATACCGTACTCATTGCAGCCCTACTGAAAGAAAATAATCCTTTTTTGATCATTTGCGAGGCCAAAGAAGAGGCGCAATACATCCTAAACGACTTACAATCCTTATTGGGGGAAGCGGCCGTCATCCTTTTTCCGATGTCACACAAAAGACCTTATGAATGGGAAGAGGTCGACAATGCGAATGTCCTCATGCGGGCGGAAGTCCTCAATGTCCTGAGCAATTACAGTGGTCAAGCCTTAATCATCGTCAGCTACCCGGAAGCCATGACGGAAAAAGTCATCAACCGGAAATCCTTGGTTAAAAACACGCTTTCTATCCGGGTTGGTGATAAAATCGATCGCAATTTTGTGGCGGAAACGCTCAATGAATATGATTTTGAACGCACCGACTTCGTCTACGAAGCGGGACAATATTCCGTTCGCGGAGGTATTCTGGATGTGTTTTCTTACGCGGCAGAGTACCCTTACCGATTGGATTTCTTCGGAGATGAAGTGGATAGCATCCGAACTTTTCATCCGGAAACACAATTGTCGATACAATCCGTTTCGGCCATGCACCTGATCCCGGATGTGCAAACCAAATTAGTTCAGGAAACTCGCGAATCCTTTTTTACTTTTTTACCTGCTACGACACGGATTTGGCTGAAGGATTTTAGCCTACTCATTGATGCCATTGAGACAAATTTCGAAAAAGGAGAAGCGGCTTATTTGGCGAATAGTAGTTCGGATATCAACGTGCTGAATAAGCCTGAGGAGCGCTGGGAAACAAATAAAAGCATCAAGAAATCCTTGCAACAATTCAGTTGCGTGGAATTTGGCAAACGTACCCACCTGAAAAATAGCCAGACCATTGTCTACCCGTCTAAAAACCCAGGTGTTTTCCAAAAAGATTTCGAACGCTTGGCCAATACACTTTTAGACAATCAAACCGCTGGTTTTCAAAATGTTATTTGCTCAGAATCACCCCGACAATTAGAACGACTCGATGTGATTTTCAATGAAATCAACACGAGTATTCAGTTTAAACCTTTGCAGATTTCCTTGCGGGAAGGCTTCATCGACGAGCAAACGAACATCGCCTTTTATCCCGACCATCAATTATTTGACCGTTTTCATCGCTCCAAAGAAAAAAATAAGTTCTCCAAAAGCAAAGCGCTTACTTTAAAGGAATTGCGAAGCCTGCAAGTAGGTGATTTCGTCACACACGTGGATTATGGAATTGGCCGATTTGCCGGGTTAAACTTGATTGAAACCTCGAATGGCGAACAGGAAGTCATCCGACTGATTTACCGAGACGACGATGTATTATCAGTTTCAATTCATTCCTTACATAAAATTTCCAAATACGCCGGCAAGGAAGGTGCCCCACCGACCATGTCGAAATTGGGGACACCCGAATGGGAAAACAAAAAATCCCGCGTTAAAAAGCAGGTCAAAGACATTGCCAAGGAACTGATTTCCTTATATGCCAAACGCAAAAATGCGCCCGGATTTGCCTTTTCGCGCGATACCTATTTGCAAGCCGAATTGGAATCATCCTTCTTATATGATGACACCCCCGATCAGGCTAAAGCAACGGCAGATGTCAAGGCAGATATGGAAAAACCGCATCCCATGGATCGGTTGGTCTGCGGCGATGTGGGCTTTGGAAAGACTGAAATTGCGATTCGCGCGGCATTCAAAGCCGTTGCCGACTCGAAACAAGTTGCCGTACTCGTTCCCACAACGGTTTTAGCTATGCAGCACTACCGAACTTTTCATGATCGTTTAGCGGCGTTCCCATGTAAGGTTGAATATGTAAATCGATTTAAGTCGGCGAAACAAATCAAAGAAACGCTGGAACGTGTGGCCAATGGACAAACGGATATACTTATTGGTACCCACCGATTAGTGAACAAGGACGTACATTTTAAGAATCTAGGTCTGATGATCATCGACGAAGAGCAGAAATTTGGGGTAAAGGTCAAAGATCGCTTGAAAGAAATGCGCGTGGATGTGGATGTATTGACGCTCACCGCAACTCCGATTCCGCGAACCCTACATTTCTCATTAATGGGGGCGCGAGATTTATCCATTATTGCAACGCCTCCACCGAATCGTCAGCCGGTCGAAACGAAATTGGTCGTTATGACCGATGAATTGTTACGTGATGGTGTTCGGGAAGAGTTGGCCCGTGGTGGACAGGTTTTTGTGGTTCATAACCGCATCAACGAATTAGAAAGCACAGCCAATCGTATTTTACGATTAGTCCCAGATGCGAAGATTGGTGTTGCGCATGGCCAAATGGAAGGCGACAAACTCGAAAAGATCATGATGGATTTCATTGAGGGAAATTACGACGTACTTGTAGCTACCAACATCATCGAGTCGGGCTTGGATATTCCGAATGCCAATACGATTTTCATTATCAATGCGAATCATTTTGGCTTATCTGATTTACACCAAATGCGCGGTCGGGTTGGGCGATCCAACAAGAAAGCCTACTGTTATTTAGTAACCCCATCCCTATCCGCATTAACCAGCGATGCACGAAAGCGATTAAGTGCACTGGAAGAATTCTCCGATTTAGGGGATGGAATCAAAGTGGCGATGCGCGATTTAGATATTCGGGGAGCTGGAAATTTATTAGGTGCGGAGCAGTCTGGCTTTATCAATGATTTGGGCTATGATATGTACCATAAAATTTTGGATGAAGCGGTACAAGAATTGAAGGAGAATGAATTTAAAGCCCTATTTGAAACGGATTTAAGTGAAATCGCGGAGACCTTGAAGGTCGATTGCCAAATTGAGACCGATTTGCGCGTATTAATTCCGGAAGATTATGTGTCGAGCATTTCAGAACGATTAGGCTTGTATACACGCCTCGATGAGATCGATGACGAAACGAGTTTGACAGGATTCATCTCGGAGATGGAAGATCGTTTTGGTAAAATGCCTTTGGAAGTACAAGACATGATTGACTTGGTACGATGCCGCTGGAAGGCGCAAGTATTACGGGTGGAAAAAATCACTTTAAAGAGCAATATATTGAAATTGTATTTCGTTTCTCAAGAGATTCCGCAGGAAATAGTGCTGAAGGTAATCCAATTTGTGAATGGCAAAAAAGGGCAATGTCAACTTCGAGAAAAATCAGGAAAAATGATATTACAAGTGGACAAAATAAGTACCATACCGGAATTAAACACAATTTTGGTGGATATTTTAGGATAGCATAGTAGGATTAAGTTGATTTTTATACCTTTGTTTTTCAAATTCTGACGAAAGAGCATATAGATGATTGCTAAATTATTAAACGTACTAGGCCTTTGTGCTAGCTTATTCATGTTGACATCATGCCCAGGTGGCTTGAAAGGTGGACTTGCAAGTGGTTCAAAGCCAAACAGTGTCAATATCGGTAACGTTTCCACGACAACCGGATTAGCCTACAATACCAAAAATGGTTTTCAGGTAGACAAAAAATTCACAGGACAATTAACAGGCCCAAACTTAGTTTTCATTGAAGGAGGCCGTTTTACGATGGGTTCTTTGGAAGAAGATGTCTTGGGCTTACATGATAATATCGAGCGTACAGTGTCTGTTCAATCCTTTTACATGGATGAAACGGAAATTGCTAACGTGCATTATTTAGAATATTTGAACGCTGTCAAAAAAGATTCGACACAAGACTTTTACGAATCAGCATTGCCTGACACGACGGTTTGGCGTAATGACTTAGCCTTTAATGACCCATACGTAGAGCAATATTTACGTTTCCCTGGTTTCCGTATGTATCCTGTGGTAGGTGTTTCTTGGAAACAAGCGACAGATTATTGTATTTGGAGAACGGCAGCGGTTAACAATAATTTAGCAGCAGCACCCGCTTCTAAAATCAAATTACCTAAGAAATCTGCAGCTGGAGCAGCAGCTACAACAGCAGCGGCACCACGTACCAATACCAGTGCCCGTTTGACGATCGAATCAGGACGTGTATTGCCGTCTTACCGACTACCTACAGAAGCGGAGTGGGAATATGCAGCGAAGGCGATGATCGGGACACAACAACAAGATGAGAATCAAGTAAACCAACGTATCTATCCTTGGGATGGGCCGTCGTTACGTGAGTCGACTGGAAAAGGTCGGGGAACGATGCTTGCCAACTTCAAGCGTGGGCGCGGAGACTATGCGGGTATCGCTGGCAAGTCGAATGACGGAGCGATTATTACGGCAGAGATTTACAAATATGCGCCGAATGATTTCGGTTTATACCAAATGGCAGGAAACGTAAACGAGTGGGTACAAGACTTATACCGTCCATTATCTTTCCAAGACTTTAATGATTTGAACCCGGTTCGTCGGAATGACAAAGAAGATAAAGATTCGCGTTACGATAGCAAAAACAATCAATCGTTGATCACCAACAAAGTACGTGTTTACAAAGGTGGTTCATGGGCGGATGTGGCCTATTGGTTAGCTCCAGGCACTCGTCGTTTCTTAGACGAGGATTCGGCAACGGCTACGATTGGTTTCCGTTGTGCAATGATTTCTGCGGGAACAAACAAATAATTCGAAACTTATTTCAAGGCTGCTAGAGTGAAAAAGGAAACCTCCTTGGCACCGGCAGCCTTAATTTTTTCTGCGGCTGCCATTAAGGTTGCCCCGGTTGTCAAGGTATCATCCACAATCAAAATATGTACGCCTCGTACATCAGCAAGTACCTCAAAAGAATTCTTCAATATTTCAAATCGGTGAGAGCGATCCTCGCCGATGAGTGAATGGGATTGCAAAGATTTTTCTAGACCATGAGGGAGTATGGGAATTTGCAATCCCGAGGCGAGGCCATTTCCGATACTTTCCGCTTGGTTGTAGGTTCTGTCACGAAGCCTTTGGGTATGAAGAGGAATTGGGATAATAAAATCAACTTCTCGGAAAAAATGGGACTTTTTCAATGCTTGGCCAGCCCATTTACCTAAATATTCTCCCAAATCTGCTGCCCCTTTGTACTTGATTGCATGCATGAGGTGTTGTACGCGTCCACCAGCGGCAAAAATAAAAAAGGTTTGAACCTCAGAATATGTAAACAAACCATCAAACTTCGCACGTAGCCACCAGGGTGAATTATTCGCATAATCGACACGTGCTAAGGTGATTCGGCAATAGGTACAAATAAAATCTTCCGACTCAAAAAGGGGGTCTTCGCAAGCGAAACAGAGCTTTGGGTAAAGCAATTGTAAAAAGGCGTTAAACATCTGCAAAATATTTTTGTATTTAATTAAGTTTCAGTAATTTTGCACCCCTAAACGAGTACCTAGACAAATCATTGTCCAAGTATTTGATTATTAACAAACGGATTAAAAAATCATTTCATAATTAACCTTTTAAAATGGCACGCGATTTAAAATTCACTAGAAACATCGGTATTGCTGCGCACATTGATGCGGGTAAAACCACAACCACGGAACGTATCCTGTACTATGCAGGGGTTTCCCACAAAATTGGTGAGGTACACGATGGTGCGGCAACCATGGACTGGATGGAGCAAGAGCAAGAACGTGGTATCACGATTACCTCGGCTGCAACGACAGTCAACTGGAAATACCGTAACGAAGATTACCACATCAACATTATTGATACGCCAGGTCACGTTGACTTTACAGTAGAGGTAAACCGTTCATTACGTGTATTAGATGGTCTAGTATTTTTATTCTCTGCCGTAGACGGTGTAGAGCCACAATCAGAAACTAACTGGCGTTTGGCAAATAACTACAACGTAGCACGTATTGGTTTCGTTAACAAAATGGACCGTTCAGGAGCTGATTTCTTAAACGTGTGCAAGCAAGTAAAAGAAATGTTAGGTAGCTACGCGGTGCCTTTGCAATTACCTATCGGAGCGGAAGAGAGCTTTGAAGGAGTAGTTGATTTGGTTAACTTCCGTGGTATCAAATGGAACGAGGCAGATAAAGGAATGACATTCACGGAGGTACCTATCCCAGATGATATGTTAGAAGAGGCTACGATGTATCGTGAGAAATTATTAGAAGCAGTAGCTGAGTTCGACGAGACTTTAATGGAGAAATACTTTGAGGATCCAACGTCGATCACAGAAGATGAAATCTTAGCTGCACTACGTGCTGCGACAATTTCCATGAAAATCGTTCCAATGCTTTGTGGTTCATCTTTCAAAAACAAAGGTGTTCAAACGATGTTGGATTACGTTATGGCGATCTTACCATCTCCATTAGATAAAGAAGGTGTTCGTGGAACTCACCCTGATACAGGTGCTGAAATCTTGCGTAAGCCTTCAGAGGCAGAGCCTTTCGCAGCTTTGGCTTTTAAAATTGCAACAGACCCTTACGTAGGTCGTTTATGTTTCATCCGTGCTTATTCAGGTGGATTGGATTCAGGTTCTTATGTATTGAACAACCGTTCAGGCAATAAGGAGCGTATCTCTCGTATCTTCCAAATGCACGCGAACAAGCAAAATGCGATTGAGCGTTTAGGTGCAGGTGATATTGGAGCGGTTGTAGGTTTCAAAGACATCAAAACGGGTGATACCCTTTCTGATGAGAAAAACCCAATCATCTTAGAAGCAATGGACTTCCCAGAGCCAGTTATCGGTTATGCCATCGAGCCTAAGAAAACGGCTGATGCAGATAACTTCTCTAAAGCAATCACTAAATTGATCGAAGAGGATCCGACCTTACAAGTTGAGTCGAACGAGGAGACGGGTCAAACGATCATCAAAGGTATGGGTGAGCTTCACTTAGAGATCATCATCGACCGTATGCGTCGTGAGTTCAAAGTTGAGGTTAACCAAGGTGCTCCACAAGTAGCATACAAAGAGTCATTAACAAAGACGACAGAACACCGCGAGGTTTACAAGAAACAATCAGGTGGTCGTGGTAAGTTTGCTGATATCGTATTTGAAATCGGACCAAGAGAAGATGATAAACCAGGTTTAGAATTCGTTAACAATATCGTGGGTGGTGTGATTCCTCGTGAATTCATTCCTGCCATCCAAAAAGGTTTCGAAGAAGCCATGAAAAATGGTGCTTTGGCTGGATACCCTATGGATTCCATGAAAGTTCGTTTATTCCACGGATCTTTCCACGATGTCGATTCAGATTCATTATCATTCGAATTAGCGGCTCGTATGGGTTACAAAGAA
>DKIP01000005.1 GCA_002454335.1 Cytophagaceae bacterium UBA6715
TCGGCTATATCAGCCCCCGAAATAGGAAATTCATATTCAAAATAACCGGCTCCTGCCCCATTGACTTTATGCCCTAAAACCCCTGTCCATTGTTTCTCCGGAAATTGCGCCATGCTAAACCGCTCAACAGGAACGGAAACAAATTCCAATTTAGGATTCGATGGTTTTATGTTCCCTTCTTCTACAATGATATGTGCAAAGTTACGGTGCAAAACTTTGCCCGCTGAATTCGTCAAGACAAAAGAAAGTGTATTCACCGACTTATCTTTTGGCAGAACCACAGCTAAAGAATCCAAGGCTTTCACATCCCAAGGCGCAAATTTTAAGGGCAAATCCTTAGTCCAATGCGTTTGCTTTTCACCCCATGCGGTAACGCCAGCGAATGAAATCTTCAGACGTAAGTCCCCCGACAAATCGGTCATGGAAGATAAATGCAAAGGTATTTTCACCGTTTGACCCGCTTTCCCAGCCCAAGTAATTTCTTGCCCAGTAGACACATAAAAAGGGCCATGTAAATCCTTCAAAGTCATGCCAGGCACAATTGCCCCTAAACCCGTTTCTTTCTCCGTTCGATCAAACTTATAATAGCCATTCCACTCATTAATCACATCGTGATGTTCTGTATACAACCAGCCCGCCATCTTCGGATGATTTCGAAATGAATTCATCGCCTTATGATAATCAAAGGTATAATCCACATCGCCCGTGCTACCCTGATATCCCCAAACATTCCCAAACTCCGAATTAATCATCGGTTGCCCCCCTTGTACATACCCTCTCTCAAAGTTCCACTGGCTCCCTGGAAATAAATTTTTCGACTGTTCATCCATCAATTTATCCCATTCATAGCCTGCTTGATATGCATGCCATGACTGAATATCCGTCTCCGTATGCCCACGACCACAACAAACTGAGTTATCTTCTACTAAACGCGTGGGATCCAAGGATTTGGCCAAACGATAAACCGATGCTACCCACTTTTGGGTTTCAGGGGTATAAACCGACTTCTTATCAATATGGGTAAACAAACCCCAAGTCTCATTAAAAGTAATCCAAGAAAATATCGCTGGGTGATTAAAATCGCGCTTCAACATCTCCCGCAGGGTATATTCCGACTCTCGCTGCATATCCGCATCTGGCTCTCCCCAGGAATTTGGCAAATCCGACATAACCAATAAACCCAATTTGTCTGCCCAATACAATTTGCGTGGTACATCCACTTTGATATGCGTCCGAATTCCGTTTAAGCCAATCCGCTTACTCCGAATGATCTCATCCTTCATAAATGCATCGGAAGGGAATGTATAAAATCCATCCGGATGATAACTTTGATCCAAAGCTAATTGGACGTAAATCGGTTTATTGTTTAAGGCAATGTAGGGAATCTTAGATCCTGGAAGTGGCGTTACCGAAATCTTACGATAGCCAAAATAGCCCTTCAATATATCGTTCCCCAAACGTAGGGTCATGTCATAAAGATAGGGATCTTCCAAAGACCACAACCGTGGTTGCTTCAAGGTAATTTCTAATTCAGCGACCGAATCACCCTTTTTCACTGTCACAGATGCTTGTTGGCCATTCGATAAGCCAAGCTGCAATTTACCTTCCTTTATAGCCGGAGACCCCAAATAAGTTTTGATCCGCACTGTTCCCTTGTCGATATCTGGATAAACGGCATAATGGTCAATATAATCCGAACCACGCGCATCTAAATAAACAGTCTGCCAAAGTCCACGCGCATTTCCATAGCCTTGTTTCCCATATAACGTAAACATCCGACGTTTATCATCGACACGAATATCCACGCGCTGAGCTTGACCTGGCTTCATAAATGTAGTCACATCGAAATCAAACGGGGTATAGCCGCCCTTATGGTCCCCCACAAATTGACCATTCACATATATCGAAGTATGCCAATCAGAGGCTCCAATATTCAAGAATACTCGTTTCGATCCCCAAGCAGCCGGCACTTGAAATGTCCGGTGATACCATGCCACATCGGCTTCATCTTTCACACCAGAAAGTTTAGAACCCCAAGGAAACGGAACTTGTATTTTTTGCGAGAATTTGGAAGGAATAGCAAAAGTAGAATCAAAGGTAAAATCCCAAGTTCCATTCAAATTAATCCATTGTGACCGCATTAAATCGGGCCTTGGATGCTCAGGAAGTGCTTGAGTTGATTTTTGAGCATAGCCAAGAAAGCTAGCTCCTAAAAATAGGATAGCAAATAGTTTTTTCATAGGTTTAGATTTAGGCATGGGCATTATCCAATGCGGAAACAAATTCGGCAATTTTTCTGATTGTTTCAGCTAATTTTTAATTAAATAGGTAATTTTACGGCCATGAGTCAATTAGAAGAATTAAAAAAGAAGATTCCCACACAGGTTGCTGTGATTGGTGGAGGTAGTTGGGCAACAGCACTTGTTAAAATTTTATCCGAAAATCAGGTAAAAATCAAGTGGTGGATTCGCCGAAAATCAGACGTTGACTTCATACGCAAATACAATCACAATCCAAGTTACTTAACGGATGTGGCCATCAATCCCCGCAAAGTAAAAACCTATAGTAAGATGTCGGAGGCCCTTTCCGGCGTCGAATACATCATCTTAGCTGTCCCTGCAGCATTTATTCCTGAGACCTTAAAGGACCTCAACAGCAAGCACTTTGAGGGAAAGAAAATCGTTTCAGCAATTAAGGGGATGATCCCGGAGGAAAATTTACTGGTCACCGACTGGATGGAAAAAGCCTTTAATGTGCCCATCAGCCAAACCTGTGTAATTGCAGGACCTTGCCATGCAGAAGAAGTTGCATTAGAAAAACAATCCTATTTGACGATTGCATCTCCATCTTTGGCGGTTGCGCAATCCTTCTCAAACTTATTAAATAGCCGTTTTTTGCAAGCGCATGCAATCGAAGATTTATATGGTGTTGAGTATTGTGCCGTTATTAAAAACATTATTGCCATGGCATGTGGTATTACTCGCGGCTTAGGTTTTGGAGATAACTTCCAAGCAGTTTTAGTGAGCAATGCCATGCAAGAAATCAAAATCTTCTTGGATGCGGTTTACCCGGAAACGAATCGTGACTTGAACAGTTCGGGTTATTTAGGTGATTTACTAGTGACAGCCTATTCGCAATTCTCTCGGAATAGAACCTTTGGTAATATGATTGGTCGGGGATATTCCGTCAAATCCGCTCAAATCGAAATGAACATGATTGCGGAAGGGTATTATGCCGTACGAAGTATTTATTCGATTTCGCGCCAACACAATATTCACCTTCCGATTATCGAAGCTGTTTACAACATCGTTTATCAGAAGGCGAATCCACAAGTGGAAATGAATAAACTCAAAGGTTTTCTAAAGTAAAAAAGACCGAATTTTCTCAGCCGTAGCGGCCAAAGATTCTTGACTTGGCTTCAGTTTTTCCTGTGAAAAATTGATATCCAACATCCGATTCATCGGCACTAAATGCACATGTGCATGGGGCACTTCCAATCCAATGACGGCAACACCCACCCGCTTACAAGGAATCGCTTTTTTGATGGCGGGTGCGACCTTTTGGGCAAACTTCATCAAGTCCCCCAATAATTCAGGTTCCAAATCGAAAATATAATCAACCTCTTGTTTGGGAATCACTAACACATGCCCCTCAACGAGCGGCATTACATCCAAGAATGCCATGAAACGATCGTCTTCTGCAATCAAATGACAAGGAATCTCACGATTCACAATTTTGGTAAATATCGTAGCCATGTTAGTCGATCCGTCTAAGATTACATTTCGTAATCGGTTTGATAATGAGAGGTACTTTTTCCAATTTCACGGCATCACTATCCAGGCCAAAATACTTGTCCTCCGAATGCGTAAACTGCTTCACAAAGAAGTGAGCTTTCATCACCAACCGATCTAACAATGGCATTTCATTATCATAAGACAAGAATTTCTCCAAAACGACAAATCGGAAATCACCAATCACATTTTGCTCATTCAATGATTTGTAGCGTGATGTAATGTCCACTTCTCCGCGTGCCACCATCTCCTCCACAACTTTACGGAAATACAAGTTGATGCGTTGCTCCACCCGGAATCCCAATTTGAAATTCACTTTGATGATATCATCCGGCTCAATCACGGTCACCTTATAATCCATGGTATAGGGATCATCCATTGTGTCTACGTGCACGAACCAATAAATATCAGCCTTCTTAGGACGACGTTGGAAAATAGAATAAATAATCTTCGATTCAATATCCGTCACGCGTGCAGCATTCGACATAAAGACCAAATGTGTCGCATATTTTGGAATCGTTTCATCCTTGCTCAATTCTTTCAATGGCTCAATGTAATCAGCCAATTTCTCATACTCGGTTAATTTCTTTTTGATACGCGTCGCACGGAACCACACCCACATTAACAACACAATGACACCCGCAATAAAGAGTGATACATATCCTCCATGCCAGAATTTCTGCAAGTTGGCCACTAAAAATGCCCCCTCCAGTGAAACATAAACGACCAAGAAAAGTAGGATCCACCACATATCGATTTTCTTGATATGTAAATAATACGCCATTAATGACGTGGTCATCAACATGGTCATCGTAATCGCCAAACCATAGGCTGCTTCCATATTCGCTGATTCACGGAACCACAATACGACCCCGATGCAACCCATCCAAAGCAATAAATTGATAGAAGGAACATATAATTGACCCTTTTGATCCGAAGGATAAATCAAACGAACACGAGGCCAAAAGTTCAACCGGATAGCTTCCGAAATCAAGGTAAAGGAACCTGAAATCAACGCTTGCGAGGCAATAACGGCCGCCAAGGTTGCAAGCATGATGCCAGAGAAAAGAAACTGAACACCTAATTCTGCTTTCAACAATTCAAAAATCGGTTTTTTGACGCCTAGCAACGCCCCATTTTGGGACAATAACCAAGCACCTTGACCGAAATATTGCAACAATAATGCGATTTTAACAAACATCCAAGATACACGAATATTCTCGCGACCACAATGTCCTAAATCCGAATACAACGCTTCTGCACCGGTTGTACATAGGAAAACGGCTCCTAAACTCCAAAATCCGGCGGTTCCCGCCTGATGCGTTGTTAATAAATCCCATGCGTATGTGGGATTCAATGCACGTAAAATTGACCAATCATTCTCAATTCCCAAAAGACCTGTAACGGCCAACATACCGAACCAAGCCAACATGATTGGACCAAAAAACTTTCCAACAATTTTTGTCCCAAGGATCTGAAACAAAAATAAACCCGTAAGAATCATAATCACCAATGGAACCGTGTCCGTAACAAACGGTCGGCCATCAGCATGATGCAACATGCGAAGTCCTTCCACCGCCGAGGAAACCGAGATAGGGGGTGTAATGATTCCATCGGCCAACAAGGTTGCGCCACCGATAATGGCAGGAAGTGTTAACCATTTGGCATGCCGACGAACTAAAGCAAAAAGGGCAAAAATTCCCCCTTCACCCTTATTATCAGCACGTAAAATTAAAATAACGTATTTTAAGGTTGTTTGAAGCGTCAAGGTCCAGAAAATACAGGACAAGCCACCTAATACCGTTAGTTCGTTAATGGGATTGTCGCCAATGATGGCTTGCATTACGTAGAGCGGAGACGTTCCGATATCCCCGTAGATAATTCCCATGGCTACCAAAAGGCCGGCAGCCGTCATTTTATTCTTGTGTTTGTGTTCCATTTTAACCTAGGGGAGTAAAAATCTATCCAAGCAGAATCGTTTATGGTTAGAATGCAAAAATTGCAGAAAATTGTACTATTTTGGTGTAATTTCTTGAAATATTTCAAGAAGTGGAGGCAAATATAATTCAATGTTTTAGATATCAAATAGCTTTCGAAAACTTTTCGCCAAAAGCCTGAATGCATGTGAATTAACGCTCGTAATAATAGCCAAAAATGATATCCATTTCGTCCTCGGAAGTAAGCCCAAAACCTAAGTCTTTATTTGTATCATTCACATATGTGGCAACGGAAGTAAGCCCCTCGCCTGCTTGCAATAAAATCGGGGTATCGTAATTGAGAACCTTCGGATGAGCCCAATCTGTATTTTCGTAGATAACCTCTCCATCACGCACACCACCTTTAATCTTAATCTGGAATAATTTACCTCTCGCATGGTAATGCGAGGTTAACGAAACAATCGCCACAGCTTTATCAAATTTAAAATCACGCGTGATGGTGGTTGTTCTGTTCGCGGGTAACGTAAAACTCGTCACATTGAAATCAATCATTTTGACAACCTGCTTGACCTGATCGGCGGGAACCGTATACAAATTCACATAATTTTCGCCATACAAATTGTCCGTCGTCTTATTAAAGTAGTGAGGATTTAAATCAATCGATGCATTTGCAGGTAATTGCAATGCCATCCCCGCGGGAAATCGATAATCCGAATTCGGATCCGTTCCCCCACCTAAAAAAATGTGATTAGACATTTGAAGAACAGTCGCAATATTTAAAGAGTTGTCTAAATTTCTTAAGTCACGTACTTCATCGGTGCTAGGCAACAAGGATTTTGACCGAAAATCATACAATACCATGTGGTGGCTATTAGCACGTGATTTCAATTTAATTCGAGCAACATAAACAGGTGCTGTATTATTCAATTGTCGCCGCACAAACAATTCACGTTCGAAATTGGGTGGGACCACAAAACGATCTACCTTCAACTGTATCCCCGACTGCCCTTCTTCTGATGGGCTGGCTAGTGGACTAAAGTTCGAATCTTCCACATAACTTGGAGTCGTATCGTCAAGTAAGCTGGCATCAGCGACCTCCCCGACGGCAGGTGCACCCGCATCAATCCATTTTTGTACAAAGTTCAATTGTCCTTTTGAAATCGGCTTTCCGCCTAAAGGCATCGGAGCACCATAGCTTGCTAGTCCATGATGGCTTAAATCCCAATTCAATTTATGAAACAACAAACTCTCACCAGAAGCAAATTTCCGAACCCGAATAACCGAATTTTTCAATGCAACAGCATTGACTGAGGCAACGCCCACCAAATTTGCATAAGCACTCCCCTTCGTTAATATCAAACCATGTTGGGCAAAACTTGCATCCTTCGATGAAAAATGACAACCCGAACTCGCACAACTGGGCGTCAACAATTTGTCCTGCAATAAATCAAATGAAGATGCCGCAGTTGATTGTGGTGAAGGCGTAACACCCGGATCGTTCGCAACTTTGGAGCAAGCGAAAGGAATAATCGCAAAAAATAAAAACCATTTCTTCATCGCAGGGAATAATAATCCTGATTTTCGCCAGGTTCTATTTTTAAGACTCGACTGATGACAAGTAAAACCAATTTCCGAGACGCCAACCAGGTAGGCAATTGACATTTCAACGAAAAATCGGCCAAAGTAATCTGCTCATTTGCCCGAAGATATTCCATCAACCAGCGCTCCGCATCTCCATAGGCAAAAGATAAACCTTCTTCGTTTTCCCGACGCAATATTTGCTTCATCTCTTTGCTTGCCTTAATCGTTCTGTCTTTGATGCGAACGTAACAAACCGGATTCGGATCCGATTCCAATTGGACAAAATGCGGTTTATCGATGCTCTCAAATACCCGATAGACTAATACGGACCGTCCATTTTCCAGTGAAATACGATACACGTGGTAGGTAAACGCAGGAAAACAGTATTGGGAAATAGCCTTCTCCAACAAAAATTCATCCTCATCTACAAACTTTGATCCTTCAATTTGCCCATCATCGGAGACACCTACGAACAGATGCCCGCCTTCGGAGTTCGCAAAGGCAACTAATTCTTTGATGATTTTTTCAGGAAACTTGACTTTCATTTTAAATTCCAGCCGTTGCCCTTCCCCATGACGCACCAAATGCTTTAGATTTCGCAAATCTAACTGCATTTCTGCCTCATATCCCGTGGCTTGATCTAACAAAATTTCGTTTCCTGTACGCATAGCTTATAAACACTGACCAATTTAAAAAGTTTTCAAACAAATCCGTTTATTTTTTTACTTAGTATAGCAATTCAATAGGCTTTGTATATCTTTGTGAAAATTTTGTCAAAATGATCCCAGAAAATTTCGAAAAATCGCTTGAGACGCTTTCCTTATTGGAACGCATGCAGCAGATTACAACGCTTTTTGCGGGCAAAAAAATCGTCTTCTCTACCTCGTTCGGGCAAGAAGACCAAGCCATCACGCATGCCATTGCATCCCAAAAGCTGGCCATCGAAATTTTCACTTTGGATACTGGCCGACAATTTCAAGAGTCCTACGAACTCATCGATCTAACCGTAAAAAAGTTGGGCTTCAATCTGAAAACCTACTTTCCACAAACATCTTCTGTAGAAAAGCTTGTTGAAACGAAAGGCTTTAATTCCTTTTACAGTTCAGTAGAAAACCGGAAAGAATGCTGCTTTATCCGGAAGATCGAGCCCTTGAATCGTGCATTACAAGGAGCGGATGTTTGGATTACGGGCTTACGTGCTGAGCAATCAGAGAATCGCGCTGACATGCCGATGATCGAATGGGATGCTCAGAAAAACTTATATAAAATCAATCCGTTAATTGATTGGTCGTTTGAGACCTTAGAAAATTATTTAGCTGAATATAAAGTACCCCAAAACCCATTACACAAAAAGGGCTTCATTTCCATTGGTTGCGCCCCTTGTACGCGCGCCATTGCGGAAGGTGAGCATCCCCGTGCGGGCCGTTGGTGGTGGGAAAATTCACAAAAAGAATGCGGTTTACACGCCTAATAGCAGAATATGAATAAGTTAAACGATAAAATCGGACATTTTCCTCGCCAGTTGGAGGACGAATCCATTTACATCATGCGCGAAGTGGCGGCGCAGTTCGAGCGTCCAGCTTTGTTATTTTCCGGGGGAAAAGATTCCATTACCTTGGTTCGTTTGGCCCAAAAAGCCTTCTATCCAGGTAAAATCCCTTTCCCACTGGTGCACATTGATACGGGACATAATTTCCCAGAAACCATTGAGTTTAGAGATTGGTTAGCCAAAGAAACGGGCGCAGAATTAATCGTTCGTTATGTCCAAGATTCGATTGACCAAGGGAAAGCAAAAGAGGAATCCGGCAAATATGCTTCTCGCAATGTTTTGCAAACGGTGACCTTGTTAGACACGATCGAGGAATTTAAATTTGATGCTTGCATCGGAGGGGCTCGTCGGGATGAGGAAAAAGCCCGTGCCAAAGAGCGTATCTTCTCGGTTCGTGATGACTTCGGTCAATGGGATGCGAAACGCCAGCGCCCAGAATTATTTGATATGTTGAACGGCCGCATTGCCGTAGGCGAAAATGTCCGCGTTTTCCCTATTTCCAATTGGACGGAATTAGACGTTTGGAATTACATCAAAGAGGAAAACATGGAAATTCCATCCATCTATTTCTCACACAAGCGCCAAGTTATTGAGCGCGATGGCATGCTATGGGCGGATTCAGCACACTTGAACAAAGAGGCTGATGAAATCCCATTTGAGGCAACTGTCCGTTTCCGTACGGTGGGTGATATGACTTGTACAGCTGCCGTTGCATCCGAAGCGACAGAAATCGATGTGATTATCGAAGAGATTTTATCCGCAGAAATTTCGGAACGGGGTGCGCGTATCGACGATAAACGCTCCGAAGCCGCCATGGAAAAACGGAAACAACAAGGGTATTTTTAATCAAGCGAAGAAAGACAATGGATATATTACGCATAGCAACTGCAGGTTCTGTCGATGACGGAAAAAGTACCTTGATCGGTCGCTTATTATACGAGACAAATTCAATTACCAAAGATAAAATTGAAGCGCTTGAAACAGCTTCGAAACGCAAAGGATTGGACTTCTTAGACCTATCCCTGTTGACGGATGGCCTGATCGCAGAACGTGAACAAGGAATTACCATCGACGTTGCCCACATCTATTTTTCTACCCCTAGCCGCAAATACATCATTGCGGATACACCCGGTCACGTAGAATACACACGAAACATGGTTACAGGCGCATCCAATGCGAAAGTCTCCTTGATTTTGGTGGATGCCCGCCAAGGAATGGTCGAACAAACGGCTCGTCACTTATCGATCGCCGCCATGTTGCGCATCCCCAAAGTGATCATTTGTGTCAACAAAATGGACTTGGTTCAATACCAAGAATCGACCTTTGAAGAAATCAAAGCGAGCCTGACGGAACTCGTTAAACAAACAACTTTTGAAGGACAAGAAATTAGTTTCTTACCTATCTCGTCACTTTATGGCCAAAACATCACAACGAAAGCAGAGCAAATGCCTTGGTTTACAGGCAACACGCTTTTGGGTGAATTGGAGGAGTTTGAATACGCAGAAACATTAGCGCACGCGCCAGCCCGTTTCCCTGTTCAATTTGTTATTCGTCCCATGACGGAGGCCTACCACGATTTCCGTGGCTATGCAGGCAAAATAAGCTCGGGTACATTTCAAGTGGGTGATGCGATTCGGGTTTTACCGACAGAACAGGAAAGTACAATCGCAACGATTGAGAAATTTGAATCGAAATTAACCAATGCTAAAGCAGGTGATTCTGTCGTGATTACTTTATCCACTGACATCGACATTTCACGTGGCAACACAATTGTGCTTGCGTCGGAAGCGAACGCTCCGCAGTTAAAAGATTTTTCCGCGCAGGTTTGTTGGCTGGATCACCAAGCCCTTACGCCTGGGAAAACTTACTTATTGCAACACGGCATCAACATCACCAAAGCGAAGATTTCTCAGATTACCGAGCGCTTAGATGTCGTTGCTCAAACAGCTACAGAAGGTGTCGATTCGCTGAAACTGAACGAAATCGGTCGTATTGCCTTGCGCACTGCGCAGCCGATTAGCGCGGATGTGTATGCCAACAATCCTTCAAACGGAGCATTTATTTTAATTGATGAATTCGCTAACTCGACTGTGGGTGTAGG
>DKIP01000039.1:0-7418 GCA_002454335.1 Cytophagaceae bacterium UBA6715
CAAATGCAAAAGCAGTTGGCGAATTTGGAATTGATGTCGCTAACATGTTTGAATTTTGGGACTGGGTTGGAGGTCGTTACTCGTTGTGGTCAGCAATTGGATTATCTATTTCCCTCTCAATAGGCTTTGATAATTTCGAATTATTGCTTGCTGGAGCCAACGAGATGGACGAGCACTTTGCTACAGCATCATTTGATAAAAACATGCCAGTAATTTTAGCCTTACTAGGTATTTGGTATGTAAATTTCTTTGATGCCGCCACACATGCTATTTTACCTTATGATCAATACATGCATCGATTTGCGGCATATTTCCAACAAGGGGATATGGAATCGAATGGTAAATCCGTAGATCGCAATGGAAACCGAGTTACTTACGCAACAGGGCCTGTGATCTGGGGAGAACCTGGAACGAATGGCCAACATGCATTTTATCAATTAATTCATCAAGGAACTCAATTAATTCCAGCTGATTTTATTGCACCAGCAATTACGCACAATAAAATCGGTAATCACCATACTTTGTTAATGTCAAATTTCTTTGCACAAACTGAAGCATTGATGAATGGTAAGACAAAGGAGGTTGTGGAAGCTGAATTAGTCAAAGCGGGAATGCCTGAAACTGAAATAGCCAGATTAAGCCCATTCAAAGTATTTGAAGGCAATAAGCCTACGAACTCGATTCTTGTCAAGGAAATTAATCCAAAGACATTAGGGGCATTAATCGCCATGTATGAGCACAAAATCTTTGTTCAAGGAGTGATTTGGAATGTATTCTCTTTTGATCAGTGGGGAGTAGAATTAGGCAAACAACTAGCCAATTCCATCCTACCCGAATTAGAACATAATGAAAAAATCCATTCGCATGATAGTTCTACGAATGGATTAATTAATCAATTTAAAGCTTGGCGCTAATTAAATAGATGCCATGTATTCAATTAATTGCGAAATGGAGAGAACTCGTTGCTCTCCATTTTTCATGTCTTTTACTGACACAGTTTGGTCTTTTATCTCCTGTTCACCAATAACACCTACAAAAGGAATGCCTTTCTTATCGGCAAATTCAAATGACTTTTTAATTTTGACAATATCAGGATAAACTTCACTGGGGATATTTGCTTTACGCAATTGGTTTGATATACTAATGGCTAATTCTTGACCTGCTTCATCAAAATAAGTAAACAATATTTGACTTGCACTAATTTGAATATTTGGAAACAAATCTAATTCGCGCATAACATCAATAATTCGTTCAATTCCAAAAGATATACCTACACCACTCATATTAGGTAATCCAAACGCCGCAGTTAGGTTATCATAACGTCCACCACCAACAATTGAACCAAAGGGCACATCAATGGATTTCCCTTCGTAGATTAGCCCAGTGTAATAGCTTAAACCACGAGCTAATTTAAAATCGAATATCAAATTAGCATTATCAAAACCATTTAAATCAGCTAAACGCAATACAGTTTTGATTTCATCCAACCCAGCCAAACCTAAAACATTGTCGCCTAAAAAATCTGCCAATAGCTTAATTTTAGCTTCGTTAGAACCTTCGTAGGTAAATAAATTTTTTAAATCGGCTATTTGATCAATTTGAAAACCATTTGATTGTAATTCTTCCGCAACAGCATCCCAACCAATTTTATCTAATTTATCGATTGCGACAGCAAAGGCAACAAAAAGATCTGATGCCCCCAAACGATCAACAATACCCGCTAAAATTTTGCGTGAATTAATAATAAGATTCGTTCGCAAATTTAAGGATTGAAAAATTGCTTGAAAAAGTGCAATTAATTCCGCTTCATTGACCAATGAATCCGACCCTATAATGTCTGCATCACATTGATAAAATTCACGATATCTCCCCTTTTGCGGTCGGTCTGCACGCCAAACTGGCTGAATTTGTGAGCGTCTAAAAGGGAAAGCAATATCATTGCGATTCATAGCTACAAATCGAGCAAAAGGAACTGTTAAATCATAGCGTAAGCCCTTTTCAGAAATCTGAGGAAGTAATGACTTAGAACCTAATGTCAAGGGATCACCATGAACTTTGCTTAAATAGTCCCCTGAATTAATAATTTTAAAAAGCAATTGATCTCCTTCATCGCCATATTTACCTGTTAATACCGATAGATTCTCCATGGCTGGGGTTTCTATTGACTGAAAGCCAAACGCCTCAAAATGTTTCTTAATCGTTGAAAACACATAGCTACGAATAGCCATTTCTTGGGGACCAAAATCTCGTGTGCCTCTAGCGTTTGTAGGCTTTTGTAATACTTTCATAAAACAAATTTAATTATTCGAGGGATATTATTTGATATATAACCAATAATTCCTATTTTTGCAGACCAAAATTATTATCGACATGGCCGTAACTAGACTAAAAAGAAAAGACAGAAGAAATAAAGCAGTAGCTAACAATAAAGTTGAAGCTATCAAAATCTTAAAACAAAGACCTATTATTAAATTAGTAGACGTTGAGGCTATCAAAGCTTCATTTGCTAAATAATAAATATTTCTTGAAATTAGAACCGGTATTTGATACCGGTTTTTTTTTGTTCAAAAATGACTCATCTAAATATGAAAAAGACAAAGATAATTATTGCCGTATTAGGCCTAGGTGTATGTTTCGCATCTCAAGCACAAGATCATCGCCACGTAGTAACAAATCCTACTAAACCAGATGCTACTGAGTTTTGGGATCCAGAAGTACGTGTGGTAACACCGGGAGCTATTCCTTCTGATGCAATTGTGTTATTTGATGGTAAGAATTTAGATCAATGGGAATCGATCAAAGATGGTGGCCCAGCGCAATGGAAAGTTCAAGATGGCAAAATGACTGTTGTACGTGGAGCAGGTCATATTTCTACGAAACAAAAATTCACAAATTACCAATTGCATATTGAATGGCAGTCCCCTATCGAGCCAGAAACCCTAAAAAGTCAGGGAAAAGGGAATAGTGGTATTTTCATGCAAGGAATGTATGAGGTACAAGTATTAAACTCGTATAAAAATCGTACTTATCGCAACGGCCAAGCAGGAAGTATCTACAAACAAACTGCACCATTGGTTAATGCAACTTCTCCGATGGGCGAATGGAATATTTATGATATCATTTATACAGCACCCGTATTTACGGTAAATGGCGGTATTGAAACACCTGCATACGTAACTGTTATACACAATGGAGTTGTTGTTCAGAATCACACTAAAATTCAAGGGACAACGGAATACATTGGCCAACCGCTAAATCCGGTACATGGCGCTGGTCCAATCAGTTTACAAGACCATGGTAACGCTGTAAGTTTCCGCAACATTTGGTTGCGCGAAATGTAATCCAATTAAAATTTTCATTAGGAAGGTTTTTTATCTGAAAAACCTTCCTTTTTTTTGTTCTATGAAACATATTATCAGCTGGGTACTTCGTCACATACCAAGAAAAATTATCCAATTATTTGCACATCGATTATTAATATTTTACAGCCTATTTTTAAAAGGCTCTAAAGTTTATTGCCCTGTATGCGATCATTCATTTTCGAAATTTTTACCTTACGGGCGTTTGAAGCCGAGAGAAAATGCACTTTGTCCTTCCTGTTTAAGCTTAGAAAGACATCGTTTAATGCATTTATTCCTTAAAAAAGAAACCAATTTCTATACATCAAAACCTCGCGTTCTACATGTAGCACCTGAATATTGCTTCATTGAACGTTTTGAAAACTATTTAGGAGAAAACTATATAACGGCTGACATCGAATCACCTTTGGCGAAAGTAAAAATGGATTTACACGATATTCCATTCCCAGATAATTCTTTCGATGTGGTATTTTGTAACCATGTTTTGGAACACGTAAAAGATGATGTACGCTGTATGCAAGAAATTAGACGGGTATTAAAGCCTGACGGATTTGCTCTGTGCCAGAGTCCGCAGCGTTATGATCTCGAAACAACCTATGAGGATGCTAGTATTACAGATCCCAAAGAACGAGAAATTCATTTTTTACAGGATGATCATCTCCGAATTTATGGTCGGGATTTTGGAAAACAATTAGAGAATGCTGGCTTTACCGTAATACCGGTGAATATGATTGACAAATTAGGAACTAACGAGAGTATTCGAATGGCGTTGCCAATGGAAGAAATCATTTACCAGTGTAAAAAATAAGATGCGCTATCAACCTTTTCCTTCCGAACTATTTATCAAGAACCGCAATAAGTTAATTGCTGAATTACCGCCTAAATCCATAGTGTTAATTAGTTCCAATGACATCATGCCCACCAATGCTGATGGAACTATGGGCTTTAAGCAACAAACAGATTTATTTTATTTGTCGGGCCTAGACCAAGAAGAAACACTCCTCTTGATCTACCCTGATGCTCCCGAGGCGCATTTGAAAGAAATTGCTTTTGTGCGTGAGACCTCTGAATTAATCGCCATCTGGGAAGGTCATAAATATACCAAAGAAGAGGCAGCAGCCATTAGTGGAATTAAAAACATTCAGTGGACGAGCCATTTTGAGGCCATGTTAAAAACATTAATCTATTCAGCTGATACGGTTTATATGATCGACAATGAACATATGCGAAATAGTTCATTAGTTGAAACACAAAACGCGCGACTTGTTCAAGAAATAAAAGACAAATATCCACTGCATCGTATTGGCCGATTAGCCCCTATTCTGAATACCTTACGTATGAAGAAGGAGCCTGAAGAGATTGCTGCTATGCAAAAAGCCATTGATATTACAGAAAGTGGATTTAGACGAGTTTTAGGATTTACCAAACCTGGAGTTTGGGAAAACGAAATCGAAGCCGAGTTCATTCATGAATTCATCAAATCTCGTAGCGGTGGATTTGCCTATACACCTATCATCGCTTCAGGCACAAATGCCTGTGTATTGCATTACATCGAGAATGAGCGGGTTTGCCAAGATGGGGAATTACTTTTATTAGACGTAGGCGCTTGTTATGGCAATTACAATGCAGACATGACCCGAACAATTCCAGTCAATGGGAAATTTACTCCACGCCAAAAAGAAGTCTATAAGGCTGTACAAGCTGTATTAAATTACGCAACTGATTTAATGCGTCCAGGTGTTTATTGGGTAGATTATCAAAAATCAGTTGAAAAGTTCATGGAAGAGCAATTAATTGGTTTAGGCTTATTCACAAAACAAGATGTTGATAATCAAGACACTAGCAATCCTTTGTTCAAAAAATACTTTATGCATGGGGTTGCTCACCATTTAGGATTAGATGTTCATGATGTGTGGGATAAGTACAAGCCATTTGAAGCGGGCATGGTATTAACATGTGAACCCGGAATATACATACGTGAAGAAGGCATTGGGATTCGACTTGAAAATAATTTATTGATTACCGATGGACCTGCCATTAATTTAATGGCGAATATACCTATCGATATCGAGGAAATTGAATCGTTAATGTCATAGGCATGATTCAGGGAGAGCTTTCCATATTTATTAGTTTGATAATCATGTTGGCGGGTATTTTTTACCTGTCAAAATTAAAATCTCGAATCGTCAAACTTGTATTTAGTGTCATACCTCCTTTATTATTTTGTTATTTTCTACCTTCCTTATTAGTGGAACAAGGAATCATTGTTATAGGAAATGTAGATCTAAATGGAACTTTAGCTAAAACGCTATTACCCTTTTGCATCTTTTATTTTACCTTAGGACTTCCATTAGTAAAACTTAAGGCTATTGGTCAGAAGCCGATTATTTTATTCCTTGTTGGTGCATTAGGCGTCATCATTGGTGGACCTATTTCATTACTGATTAGTCACTACTTTTTCCCAACCGAATTTAATGCTGAATCATTTAAAGGCTTAGCGACGATTGCTGGATCTTGGATTGGGGGGACAGCAAATCAGATGGCTTTAAATGCTATATTTTTACCTAATGCCGATGAATTGGCTAAAGCTGTAACGGTAGACGTATTTTTTGGGGAAACGTGGTTGGCCATCTTATTATTTATGATTCCTTTTCAGAAAAAGATAAATCAATACTTGAAGGCGTCAGTTAATCGTGAAGATATTTCTGTTGATTGGGAGGAAGATTTGACAGTCAAAATATTTACCTTCAATAATCTCATTTATATTTTAGGTTTAGGATTTTTCATAACGGTTTTAAGCACTTATGCTGGTAAGTATCTGAGTGAATTAATTGCCATAACATTTCTTAATCAAAGTTTTTGGACATTCTTTATCTGTACTGTCATGGGAATTGGAATAGGGATTAGTCCATTGAAGCGCTTATATGCTGCTGGCGGAGATGTTATTGCAACACTTTTCCTCTATTTTATCATTGCATCCATCGGATTAAAAATATCATTAAGTCATTTATTTTCTACTCCTCTCCTACTATTTACAGGATTTATATGGATAAGCATTCATGGCTTAGTTATATTTGTAGTTGGAAAATGGATGAAGGCCCCATATCATTACATGGCTATCGCATCGCAGGCTAATGTGGGCGGGATTGCTTCAACATCCGTAATCGCAACGGCGTTTAGTCCAATTTTAGCTCCATTAGGCGTCATATTGGCATTATTAGGTTATGCCATAGGTACCTATGGAGGATATTTATCGGCAATACTCATGCAATGGGTCAGCCAAACTTATTAGTAGTAAAAAACATACATGAAAAACATTCGTAATTTTTGCATTATCGCTCACATTGATCATGGTAAGAGTACTTTGGCCGACCGATTAATTGAATTCACCAATACCGTACAGAAGCGCGATATGATGAATCAATTGTTGGATGACATGGACTTAGAACGTGAGCGTGGTATCACAATTAAATCGCACGCGATTCAAATGCAATATCCGAAAGACGGCGAAGTATATACTTTCAATCTGATTGATACACCAGGTCACGTCGATTTTAGTTACGAAGTTTCCCGTTCCATTGCGGCATGTGAAGGAGCCTTATTAATCGTAGATGCCTCTCAAGGAATTGAGGCGCAGACGATTTCCAATCTATATTTAGCGATCAACCACGATTTGGAAATAATTCCTGTCTTGAATAAAATTGATTTGCCTGGTGCAATGCCTGATGAGGTTTCTGATCAAATCATTGACCTAATAGGATGTAAAAAAGAAGATATCATTCATGCTTCAGGAAAAGAGGGAATTGGTATTCAAGATATTCTTGATGCCGTGGTAACACGGGTACCAGCTCCTAAAGGTGAGCCTTCAGAACCCTTACAAGCTTTAATCTTTGACTCGACATTTAATTCATACCGTGGAATTGAAGTAATTTTCCGTGTTTATAATGGGGAAATCAAAAAAGGGGATCGTGTCAAGTTCATGAATACAGGCAAAGAATATTTTGCCGATGAGATTGGAACCCTCGGATTAGAACAAGAACCTAAAGCTATCATCAAAAC
>DKIP01000039.1:7545-8101 GCA_002454335.1 Cytophagaceae bacterium UBA6715
CAGCAATTCAAGGTTTTGAAGAAGTAAAACCGATGGTATTTGCGGGTATTTATCCAGTAGAAACATCCGAGTTTGAGGACTTGCGTGATGCCATGGAGAAATTGCAATTGAATGATGCATCCTTGGTTTGGGAGCCTGAAACCTCAGCAGCCTTAGGTTTTGGATTCCGTTGTGGATTCTTGGGAATGCTGCACATGGAAATTGTGCAAGAGCGTTTGGAGCGTGAATTTGACATGACGGTTATCACCACAGTTCCATCAGTAAAGTTCAAAGTATTAACGACGGCGGGAGAAACGCAATGGGTTTCGGCGCCAAGTGAATTGCCTGAACCTAATTTAATTAACGTCATTGAAGAGCCATACATTAAGGCGCAAATCATTACAAAATCCGAATACACGGGAGTAATTATGAGTTTATGTATGGATAAACGTGGGATTTTAATTAATCAAATCTATTTAACTACAGATCGCGTTGAACTTACTTTTGATATGCCATTATCTGAAGTTGTTTTTGACTTCTTTGACCGTTTAAAGACTATTTCGAGAGGTTATGCATC
>DKIP01000039.1:8257-43873 GCA_002454335.1 Cytophagaceae bacterium UBA6715
AAACGTTTGTGTGAGAAATTACGTGAGTTATTACCGCGCCAACAGTTTGAAATTGCGATTCAGGCAGCAATTGGTCAAAAAATCATCGCAAGGGAGACCGTAAAAGCCTTACGTAAAGACGTATTGGCAAAATGTTATGGGGGTGATATTTCGAGAAAGCGTAAATTATTAGAGAAACAAAAGAAAGGTAAGAAACGTATGCGCCAGGTGGGTAATGTAGAAATTCCTCAAGAAGCATTTATGGCGGTTTTAAAACTAGACTAAATCAAATAATTTTCAATAAAATCTTTTAAAATAAGCGTATAAAGCGTATTTTTGAAATTCAAATATAAAAGCATGGCTGAAGTAATAAGAATGCCCAAGATGAGTGACACCATGGTAGAAGGTGTTATTGCAAATTGGCTAAAAAAAGAAGGAGACGTAATTAAGTCTGGTGATATTATCGCGGAAGTGGAAACTGACAAGGCGACAATGGAATTAGAGAATTACGAAGATGGTACATTGTTATACATTGGCGTCAAGGCCGGTGAAGCTGTACCCGTAGATGGCATTATTGCGGTAGTTGGTACCCCCGGTGAAGATTATTCTGCATTATTGCAAGCTCCTGTAGCTGCAGCCACAGCTACGGCGCCAGCAGTTATTGAAGCTGCCCCACAAGTGGCAACACCTGCATCTGTTGCTGCAACTCCAGCGATTGATATAAGTGGAATTAAAGCGAAAGCTGTTCGTATGCCTAAAATGAGCGATACGATGGTAGAAGGCGTGATTGCTAAGTGGTTGAAAAAAACAGGTGATGTAGTTAAAAGTGGTGATATCATTGCTGAAGTTGAGACCGACAAGGCTACCATGGAATTGGAAAACTACGAAGATGGTACCTTATTATATATTGGCGCAAAAGAAGGTGAAGGGGTTATTGTCGATGGTATTATTGCTATTGTAGGTGAGCCAGGTACAGACTTCCAACCGATTTTAGCAGCTGAATCGGCTGCACCCGCTGCGGTTCCAATGGCCGCTGTGTCAGCTCCAGCACCAGTACAAGTTGCAGAAGCACCTAAGGCTACTGAACCTAAAGCAGCTGCAGCTCCAGCCCCTACTAAAGCTCGCATTTCAGAAGATTCGATCAAAGCATCTCCATTAGCTCGAGCATTAGCAAAAGAAAAAGGCTACAATTTGAACTGGATTCAAGGCACAGGTGAAGGCGGACGTATTACTAAGAATGATATTGAAGATTACAACCCAAGTGCAGGTGGCGCGATGTCGACATTTGTATCAGGTGTTGAAAGCTTTGAAGATATTCCAAACAGCCAAATGCGTAAAACAATTGCGCGACGTTTATCTGAATCTAAATTCAGTGCTCCTGAGTTCTATTTAACGATGGAAATCAATATGGATAAAGCGATCGAGGCGCGTGTTAGCATGAATGAGGTATTACCTGTTAAGATTTCATTCAACGATATGGTAATCAAAGCTACTGCTTTGGCATTAACGAAACATCCAAAGATCAATTCGTATTGGATGGAAGATCGTATTCGTGTTAACAAACACGTACATATCGGTATGGCAGTAGCTGTTGAAGATGGTTTATTAGTCCCTGTGATTCGTTTTGCAAATGAAAAATCAATTGCTCAAATTTCATCTGAGGCGAAAGAATTAGGTGGAAAAGCCAAAAGTAAACAATTACAACCGAAGGATTGGGAAGGAAATACATTTACTGTAAGTAATTTAGGTATGTTTGGTATTGACCAATTTACTTCAATTATTAATTCACCCGAGTCATGTATTTTGGCTGTAGGTGGTATTAAAGAAACAGTTGGTGTGAAAAATGGTCAGTTTTATGCAACCAACATTATGAAATTAACATTAACATGTGACCATCGCGTGGCGGATGGGGCAGCAGGAGCAGCATTTCTGTTAACCTTAAAGCAATACCTCGAGGATCCACTTAAAATGTTCTTGTAACATTTATTTTGTCAAGCCTCGAATTCGTTCGGGGCTTGATTATTTTAAGCATATAATTCAGATGGAGTCACAAAATATAAGAATCGCAGTACAAAAGTCAGGTCGCTTAAGTGAAGAGTCACTTAAACTATTCAAAGCCTGTGGAATTAAATTTGAGTCAGGTGGCTCCAAATTAAAAACGGTTTCAAGCAATTTCCCCATTGAATTTCTATTCCTTCGTGACGATGATATTCCTGGTTATGTGGAGGACGGGGTTGCCGACTTAGGTGTAATCGGCGAAAATGTGTTAATGGAGCATATTCGTCAAGTGGACGTTGTAAAGGAATTAGGATTTTCGAAATGTCGTTTATCACTTGCGATTCCTCGCAACGAAGAATATTCAGGCATCGAATATTTCCAAGGGAAAAACATTGCTACATCCTACCCTAATTTGACGAATGCATTTTTGGCGAAACAGGGAATTCAGGTGACGACGCATGAAATTTCGGGTTCTGTAGAAATTGCTCCAAGTATTGGATTAGCTGAAGCTATTTGCGATATCGTTTCTACTGGAGGAACCTTGTTAAGCAATGGATTGAAAGAAGTTGCTACGGTATTTCAAAGTCAGGCAGTGTTAATTGCTAACCAACAATTAAGTACGGAGAAACAAGCTATACTCGCTAAATTGTTATTTCGAATTGATTCAGTTCAACGTGGTCAAAATGCTAAATATGTTGTTTTGAATGCGAAAGAATCTGATTTAGAAAAAATCAAGTCATTACTTCCCGGCATGAAAGCTCCATCTGTTATGCCATTGGCAGAAACGGGTTGGGTTTCAATTCATTCGGTTATTTCGGAAAATGATTTTTGGGATATCATCGAAGCTTTGCGCGAAGCGGGCGCGCAGGGAATTTTAGTATTGCCAATCGAAAAAATGATTTTGTAAGATGTTTTCTATTTTAAAATTTCCAGCTCAATCTACATTTAAGCAAATCGGGACCAGACCATCCTTAGATAGTCAATCCTTAGATGCTTTAATAAAAGATGTATTTGAGCAAGTGAAATCTGGAGGTGATCAAGCACTACGTGATTTTACCTTGAAATTTGAGCAGAAAGATATATCAGCGCTTGCCTATACACCGAAAGAGATTTCAACAAAAGCTGCTTTGGTTCCCCAGGAACTGCAAGATGCTATTAAACTAGCATATAAAAACATTTTTGCTTTTCATGATTCACAAAAGCTTGTTGAGAAAAGAATCGAAACAAGTCCCGGAGTGGTTTGTTGGCAGAAGTCCTCTCCAATCGAACGTGTAGGAATCTACATTCCAGGTGGAACAGCACCTCTTTTTTCGACCATATTGATGTTGGCCATCCCAGCAAAGATTGCTGGTTGTAAAGAAATTGTCCTTTGTACACCTGGAGACCATCCAGCATTATTTTACGCGGCACAATTATGTGGAGTTACCCAAATGTTTAAGATTGGAGGTGCCCAAGCAATAGCAGCCATGGCACAAGGTACGGAAAGTATTCCGGCAGTATATAAGATCTTTGGTCCTGGGAATCAATATGTGACGGCAGCGAAAATGTTTGCCAATCGAATGGGAATTGCCATTGATATGCCTGCGGGTCCTTCGGAAGTCGCGGTATTTGCTGATAAAACAGCCAATCCTGCCTTTATAGCTTCAGATTTGCTCTCACAAGCGGAACATGGCCATGACTCTCAAGTTGTCCTTATTAGTACCTCAGAACAAATTTTAAATGAATCGATTGCTGAAATTCAAAAGCAATTAGCGGAATTACCACGAAAAGAATTTGCTGCCAGTGCATTAAATAATTCGAAATTCATATTGCTAAAATCGAATGAAGAGGCCATTGAATTATTAAATGAATATGGAGCTGAGCACTTAATCTTGGCCTGTGAAAATCCGGAAGATTTTGCAGATGCAATAAGCAATGCTGGATCTATCTTTTTAGGGCATTTCACACCAGAATCAGCAGGTGATTATGCCTCAGGTACGAATCACACCCTACCTACCAATGGATTTGCAAAGGCATATTCAGGCGTTAATCTGGATAGCTTTGTTAAAAAGATTACTTTGCAGGCAATCAGCCAAGCAGGCTTAGCGAACATTGGACCGAGTATTATTCAAATGGCAGAAGCAGAATCATTACAAGCTCATGCGAATGCTATTAAAATTCGATTAAGTTAATGGATTATCAATCTTACATATTACCTCATATTTGGAATCTAAAACCGTATTCCTCAGCTCGTGATGAATTCAAGGGGAATGAAGGAGTTTTCTTGGATGCGAACGAAAATCCAATAGGTTCAGGGAGTCAAATCGCTTCATGGAATCGGTATCCAGACCCCATGCAACATCAAATTAAGGCTCAATTAGCTAAGATTAAAGGTTGCGAAGAAAATCAAATATTCTTAGGTAATGGATCGGATGAAGCCATTGATTTATTAATGCGCATGAGCTGCGCAGCAGAAGATAATCATAATATCATCATTTGCCCTCCTACTTATGGCATGTATGAGGTCAGTGCTTCGATTAATAATATTGCGATTCAGCGAATCAATTTAACAGCAGAATATCAATTAGATGTACCTGCTATATTGTCTGCAATAAATTCGGAGACACGCTTACTATTCATCTGTTCACCCAATAATCCAACGGGTAACAAATTGAATCGGGATGATATTTATCAACTATTAAATAACTATAAAACAGGATTTGTGATTATTGACGAAGCCTATATCGACTTTTCAGATGAGCCTAGTTTTATAGGTGAGTTGGCACAATATCCGCATTTAATCGTTATGCAAACCTTATCCAAGGCCTATGGCTTAGCTTCTTTGCGTTTGGGTATGGCTTATGCAAATCCAACAATTATTGCATTATTGAATAAAATCAAACCACCTTACAATATTGGGGGTGCGACCCAACAAATTGTTTCACAAGCATTAGCTGATACTGAATTTGTCAAAAATGGCATTGAACTCATCTTGTCTGAAAAGAAAAGGCTGATTAGTGAATTGAAAAAAATTCCTCAGGTTCAGCACGTCTACCCGAGTCATGCCAACTTTTTATTAGTTAAATTGCAGTCGGCACAAGCATTATTTGACTATCTTATCACTGAAAAAGTAATTACTCGTAATCGCTCAAGTGTACCTTTATGTGAAGATACGATTCGGATAACGGTTGGTTTACCTACCGAAAACTCGATGCTATTGGAAAAGATTAAATCGTTTTACCTATGAAAAGCCTTATCATACGAATTACACTGAGTTTCGTTTTATTGCTTTCGAGTCAATTGACTTATGGTCAATTAAAGGACTGGGCGGCAGGATTCAGAATAGGTGAACCTGGAGGCTTTATGGCTAGAAAATATTCTGAAAATGGCGTAAATGCCATTGAAGTAAATATTGGTACTTATGGAGGACTTTGGGGAACAGATCGTACCTATCAAGATGGTACTTTCAAAAATATTGGTTATTCGATTAACGTATTGTATTTGTGGCATCACCCTACCTTAGTCAATGCAGATTTACATACTTATTATGGCTTTGGACCTCAAATTAATTCACGAGACTGGTATCCAAACAAAGCAAGCAATAATCAAGCTGATGGACGTAATCGTGTATCGGGCATGGGTGCCACAGGAATTGGGGGATTAGAATATTTTCCAATTGATGCACCGAATTTAAGTTTCTTCTCTGAAATAGGATTCTATACTGAGATTTTCCCTAACCCTTTTTTTATGAATTTACAAGGGGGAATTGGTGTTCGCGTAAATTTTTAGGGGATGTAGCTCAGTTGGCTAGAGCGCTTGCATGGCATGCAAGAGGTCGTCGGTTCGAGCCCGATCTTCTCCACAAAAAAAGGACTTCTTTGGGAAGTCCTTTTTTTATAAACGATCTTTAAAGGATTCGTAGCCAAAATGTTTGAATCGAATATATTCATTATTCGAATTTATCATTCCGATATCGGGCAAATTAACTCCATTAAACGTCGTCGTTTTGACCATCGTATAATGAATCATATCTTCAAAAATGATACTATCCCCTATTGCTAAAGGCTGATCAAACGAATAATCCCCATAATAATCTCCTGCTAAACAAGTCATTCCTCCAAAACGATAGGTAGGTTTACCAACTTGAGGTTCTGATGAGGCATTGCGAATGCGAGGCTTATACGGCATTTCCAGCGTATCTGGCATATGTGCAGCAAAGGAGACATCTAGGATAGCCACGTCAATACCTGCAGAATGAACAATATCTAAGATTGTGGATTTTAAAAAACCAGTTTGCCAACCAACAGCTGATCCTGGTTCTAAAATAATATGCAAATGCGGGTATTTCGTTTTAAAGTTCTTTAAAACTTGAATCAAATGATCCACTTGGTAATCAGCCCGTGTAATTAAATGTCCACCTCCTAGATTCAACCATTTTGCTTGAAGTAAGAAATCACCAAATTTGGCATCAATAACAGCTAATGTGCGTTCTAACACAAAAGAGTCATTCTCACAGAGTGTATGTGAATGTAATCCTTCAATTCCTTCAGGCAAGTGATCGCCTAAATCACTTCTTCTAATTCCTAAACGAGAACCTGCAATACAAGGATTGTACATATCCGTTTCCACCTCAGCATATTCTGGATTAATCCGGATACCGCAGGAAACACCCTTTTGATTGGCTTGAGCAGCATATTGATTCACCTGATTCAAGGAATTGAATGTCATATGACTTGCATATGAAATAAATTCATCAAATTCAGCTGGTAAATAGGCAGGAGTATATGCGTGACATTTTTTACCCATTTCCTCAAAAGCTAAACGAGCTTCATGTAACGAACTTGCTGTAGCGCCACCCAAATACTGTTTAACTGTTGGAAAAACATGATAAAACGAGAAGCCCTTCAATGCACAAATAATCTCAACGCCTGCTTCTTGCTGTACGCGTTGCAATAGCTTAAGATTATTGATCAATAAGTTCTCTTCCAACACATAAGCTGGCGAAGAAATTTCAGGGTATAGTCGCATCCTAATATTCGTGTGGTAATTCGCCATTCACTTCCTCATTCCAAGGTAAGCCATGTACATTCAATAATTCCATAAATGGATCTGGATTGAATTCCTCCACATTATAAACACCAGGTTGGAACCAAGTTCCTTCGCACATCAACGCAGCTCCGATCATCGCGGGAACACCTGTTGTATAGGACACGCCTTGCGCTTGAACCTCTTTATAACAATCTGCGTGATGACAGTTATTATAAACGTAATAAGTTGCCTCTTTACCGTCTTTAACACCTTTTATTTGACATCCAATCGATGTTTGCCCAGAGTAATTTTCTCCCAATGTTCCTGGCTCTGGCAAGACAGCTTTCAAAAATTCTAATGGGACGATATCCATTCCATTGAATTTAATCGGCTGAATGGAAGTCATACCAACATTTTGCAATACTTCTAAGTGAGTCAAATAAGCTTGCCCAAATGTCATCCAAAAACGCGCACGCTTAATAGTTGGGAAGTTTTTAGTTAAGGATTCTAATTCCTCATGATATAATAGATAAGACTCCTTTGGGCCAATGTTTGGATAATTGATCGGCTTGTGAATCGACATAGCATCAATCTCAACCCATTGACCATTTTCCCAATATTTTCCTTTTTGCGTAATCTCACGAATGTTAATTTCTGGGTTAAAATTGGTCGCAAATGCCTTTCCATGATCTCCAGCATTGCAATCAATGATATCCAAATAATGCATCTCATCAAAATAATGTTTATTAGCATACGCCGTATAAACACCCGTCACGCCCGGATCAAAACCACAGCCCAACAAAGCCATCAAGCCAGCTTCTTTAAAACGTTCTTGATAGGCCCATTGCCATGAATATTCAAATTTCGCTTCATCTTTAGGCTCATAATTAGCCGTATCCATGTAATGAACACCCGTCGCTAAACAAGCATCCATAATGGTTAAATCTTGATATGGCAAAGCCACATTAATCACCATGAAAGGTTTTTCAGCATTAAATAATGCAACCAAAGCAGGTACATCATCCGCATCAACTTGACGAGTTTGAATCTGCGTAGGCAAACCTATTTTCTTAGCTTCTTCAGCAATGGCATCACATTTTTTCAATGTCCTCGATGCTAAAACAACTTCTGAAAAGAAGACAGGATTCATTGCACACTTTTTGGCAACGACATTACCCACTCCACCTGCTCCAATAATGATTACTTTTTTTCCCATGATGTATTTAAAAATGCATGCAAAAATACGCTAAGTCTACGGAGAAACAATCGTTCAATTTGAATTATTTTTATAGGGCCTCAATGATTTATCATAGGCCTTCATCCAATACTTTGATTGCAATAAGTCTTCCCTGACTCCTTTACTCGTACTTGCATGAATAAAATAGATAGCGTCTGCTGATTTGATTTTTGTAACTAATCCAACATGATTAATCGTGGTAGCACCATTGGTTTTGAAAAATACCCAATCACCAATCTGTATATTATTTAGAGAAACAGGCACCCCAAACAATACTTGTTGCATCGTAGGCCTAGGGATTAACAAATTATTATCAGCATAAACCCGATACAAAAATCCCGAACAATCCATCCCCTTTTCATCTGTTCCTCCGTTTCGATAAGGAACGCCTTGGTAGTCAAATGCGGTTTCAATAAGATTATCGATTTCTTTATTCGAATAATTCGATGTACTTGTTGAATTATTTGCAAAAAGGTGACTTAACCGATGCGTCAATTGGCACGACATCATGAATGTTGACATGAACACGATTAAAAAAAGAAATTTAAACAGTCTCAATGCTTTGGGATTCAATGTAAATTAAAACTGCTTGAACAGATTGATGGCCTAACTCGAACAAATACTTTTTATAATTCTCTAACTGTAACTTGTGCTTTTCTTCTTCCTTACCCGTCTTGAAATCAACAATAATAACATCGCCTTTCTTTTTGACCACACGGTCAGGACGAATAATTGAACCATCTGGACAAAGAATATCACGCTCAGCAAACAATAATTCATTGGGCTCAAAATAAAATAATATATCCTCATTCGACATACAACCTTCTAACAAATCCCGAGTTTCATCATCAAGTTGTTGAAATAAATGAAGTTTATTATGGGTATAATATTCGTAATCTTTAATCTTCGAAAGTATTTGATGAACTCGATCTCCACGCTCACGTTTTGATTGCGCACTCGTATAAAGATCGTCCTTGCTCGTTTGAATCCGAAAATCAATTTGATTTCGTATTTGAGTTTCTAAAACAAAAGATTTAGTATGCGAGGAATTGACAGAATCAGCAAACTTGCGGAACTGATTTGCTTGTTGGAGTACATAATAATCTATCGAATCTTTTTCTTGGATAAACGCCGGAATCTCTGAACTGAATTCAGCATTAGATTGACAGTAATCCAACACAATTTGGCCTAAAGAGTTCTGAAAAAAACCTTTTGTTATCTGGTGTGAACCCTGATTAGGAACTGCCATAAGAATATGTAAATGTTGTTTAGGGCGCGTAAAAGCAACATATAACATATTTAAAGCATCTAAAAATACAGCATCATATTCTGACCGCTGTTGTTGTGCCAAAGAATCAAAAGGCCGAAGTTCGGATGGCGTCACTCTCCCGTAATAATAATTAAGTGCTTGATTCTCTGCTAAACGTAAAGAAGGAAAGTCAAATGGCTTTAAATCAAACCATAGTTGCTCCGATTGCGGCTGATGCGTCCAACTGACAAATGGACAAATGACCACAGGATATTCCAAACCTTTGGAGCGGTGAATACTCGTAATCGTAATCGCATTTTCACTTTCAGGACTAGCGATACTTATACTTGACTTGTTGGCATCATAATAAGTTAAAAAAGCAGAAAAGTCATCCGATTTTTGCAAGACAAAGTCATTCAAAATATCAAGCAGTTTAAACAAATACTCAATTTCATCTGTAAATCGAGTCAAATTAAAACTTGATACAAGTCCATAAACCCAAGCGACTACATGCGATTCATCAGTCTGAAATGAATAACCTAAATGGGTGAAATGTCGAAGCGCCAATTTGTAAAAATTAGTATTTTCGGAATGTCTAACACCCAATAATTCAGAATTGATGGGTTCCTGACATAAATCAGCAAATTGAAAAAGTAATTCCTTGTACCTAAACTCATCATTAGATTGCGTTTTTAGGCGCATAAATGTTATCAAGAAACCAACGACTTTGGCATAATGAAGCAATAATGAATCCGAGGAAATAACAGGAATATTCCTTTCCTTGAGTTGTAAAGCGAGAAATTTTGCCTGTTTATTTTTACGGGTTAATATGGCTATATCCTTATATTGAAATCCCAATTCCAACTCGTGGTCAATCAATTCCAAAATCCGATTTAACATCCATTCAGACTCTAATTCTGAATGATTTTCAGCCAGTGGTTTGTTATATACTTGCACATCCACTTTTCCAGAAAACTTTTGAGAGCTTACTTGAGGAATTTGCGCTAGATCAATCCCATAGGTAGGATTGACCAAACCTGATAATTTTTGCAATGCAGGATTCGAAGCAACCCAAGTAAAAAATTCATTATTGAATTTGACGATTTCTAACGCACTTCGATAGTTTGATTCTAAGTTTTTAGTTTCTCTATTTTCTTTCAAAAAATAATACCGTTCAAGATCAAAGGAATTATCTGCTAATTTTTGTTCAATAAATGAATTGTCTTCTGATTTTAGGGAAGAAATTAAGCCAACTTCCCCACCCCGAAATTTGTAAATAGATTGTTTAGCGTCGCCAACAATTAGGCTCTTATTACCCTGAGCAACAGCATGTTCCAATAAAGGCATAAAATTTTGCCATTGTAACATCGAGGTATCTTGAAATTCATCGATCAAAATATGATTGTAACGATCCCCTAATTTTTCATAAATGAATGGAACAGGATCATTCGCAATGACATCATAAAGTCTTTTAGAAAATTCAGAGATAGAAACAGCCGAATTATCAGACTGATATTGATGTAATTCCTCGGTAATCGAAGCCAACAACGCTATTTTCTTTAAATCTTTATTTATAAGCCTGAATAAGAAAAAACGAGGGGCTTCAGCTTCATAGAGGTCGATAAATTGTTGACCAATGAATTCTAATTCATCAGCTATGGCTTCAACACGTAATTTAATTTCATCATTTTGAGTTTTTGCGGTCCAAACTCCTGACTCCACGCATTTTCTCAATGAGGATAAATCATTCTTTTCAAATTTCTCTTTTTGGACAATTTTAATAAAATAAAACGCACATGAACGTTTGCCATTGATCAACATATCCCCACCTACTTGGGCATTCGTAAGAACATCCAAGAATTGCTTCGCCAATTGAATCAAAGCTTCATTAATTTCAGCCATTGAAGCGGCAATTTGCTGCTCGATTTGAAGGAAATCAGAAATCCTCAAAGGATCCATGTCCTTTTTAATTTTATAAAAATCTTCATTAAAACAAATCTTCAGAAAATCATGCAGATTTTTACGCAACAAATTCCAGCTTCTGCCATCACTTACTTCGGAACGGGCAAAATCAACAATTAAATTCGTGATTATAGGATCCCCAGCTTGATTGACCTTATCTAATAATTGGTCAATCAATTGATCCATCAATTGATTAGAATCCAAAAGCACGTCAAATTGACTAGGCAAATTTAGTTCTTCAATAAAACTTGAACTCAATCGCTGCACGAATGCGTCGATGGTCATCACTGAGAAAAGACCATAATCTTGTAAGATTTGTTGCTGCGTCTGTTTCGCGCGCTTAATCAACTCTTCATCCGAAATATGAATATGATCATTTCTGAAGTCTTGCTGAATACGACGGATGATATCTCGGTAATTTGCCTGTTCATCCGTTGGCAATGTTTCAACCGCAGCAATTCCGGATAAAAACTCGATGATACGAGAACGCATCTCCTCCGCTGCTTTAGTTGTAAAAGTTACCGCCAAAATTCGACGGAAATAGCCCCTACTTTCGTAAGCGTGCAAGGCCAACTTGATATACTCAATGGTCAGCGTATAGGTTTTGCCAGAACCAGCAGAGGCAGAATAAAGTTGGAGGGACATAAAAACTTAAAAAAACTATCTACAATGCAAGATAAAATAAAAATAGGATTAATTCGATGTGGTTATTATTCGTATCTTTGTTTCCCGTAACCAATAAACAAAACAAAAGAATGTCTGGCAAGGGGAATAATAAAAAAGCGAAGTACATTTTTGTTACGGGCGGAGTAACAAGTTCATTAGGAAAAGGTATCATAGCCTCTTCATTAGCCAAATTATTACAAGCAAGAGGGCTAACTTGCACCATTCAAAAATTTGACCCTTACATTAATATTGACCCAGGCACATTGAATCCATATGAGCACGGAGAATGTTATGTGACAAATGATGGTGCTGAAACTGATTTGGACTTAGGCCATTATGAGCGTTTCTTGAATACCCCTACAAGTCAAGCTAACAACATTACGACAGGCCGTGTCTATCATAATGTTATTACCAAAGAGCGAAAAGGTGATTATTTAGGCAAGACTGTTCAAGTCGTACCCCATATTACTGATGAAATCAAGCGTAATATTTTAATCTTGGGTGAAACCGGGAAATTTGATATTGTTATTACTGAAATTGGAGGCTGTGTAGGTGACATAGAATCATTGCCTTTTATCGAAGCTGCTCGTCAGTTAAAATGGGATTTGGGTGAAAAGAATACCTTGTTTATTCACTTGACACTTATACCCTATTTAGCTTCCGCAGGTGAGTTAAAAACAAAACCGACTCAGCACTCAGTGAAGCAATTATCGGAATCAGGAATTCAGCCCGATATATTGGTTTGTCGGACAGAACATCCAATTCCACAGGAGATGAAACGAAAAATCGGTTTATTCTGTAACGTTTCCGAGCAAGATGTTATCGAAGCACGCGATGCAGAAACGATTTATGATGTTCCTATGTTAATGAAAGAGGAACGTTTAGATAGCCGAGTACTCTACAAATTAGATATTTACAACGATAAAGATTCTAACTTAGCCGCTTGGACTAAATTTTTGAACAAATTAAAGAATCCAAAATTTGAAATCACAGTTGGCCTAGTTGGTAAATACGTGGAATTAAAAGATTCATATAAATCCATCGCTGAGGCATTTATCCATGCTGGTGTTGCGAATGAAATCAAAGTCAATGTTAAATGGATTTCATCCGAAACTGCTGAGGAAAATATTGAAGAATCCTTAGCTGGTTTAGATGGAATACTCGTTGCTCCTGGATTTGGAGAGCGTGGAATTCAAGGTAAAATTAATGCCGTTAAATATGCCCGCGAAAACAATATTCCTTTCTTAGGAATTTGCCTAGGTATGCAATGCGCTGTTATTGAATTCGCTCGTAATGTAGTTGGCTTAGAAGGCGCGCATTCATTTGAGATGAATCCAGAAACACCATTCCCAGTCATTGACCTCATGCATTCACAGAAAGATGTCTCTGAAAAAGGAGGTACCATGCGATTAGGAGCCTATCCTTGTAAAATTGAAAAGGGGACGAATGCTTTTAAAATATATGGTAAATCATTGATTCAAGAGCGTCATAGACATCGCTATGAATTTAATAACGATTATTTAGATCAATTTCATCAAGCGGGCATGATTACTTCGGGTATCAACCCAGATACGAATTTGGTTGAAATCGTTGAATTACCAAATCATCCATTCTTTGTGGGAGTACAATTCCACCCAGAATACAAATCAACGGTAGAGGCACCTTCGCCCCTATTTGTTCAGTTTATAAAAGCAGCATACCAACATGCTGTTCCATTCATCAAAAACTCAAAGTAGTCTTACAATTCAATATGGATAAGAATTCAATCTCAGGAATCGTACTCATTATGGCCATGTTACTTGGCTATCAATATTTCTTTGCGCCAAAAGAACCTGTACAAACAAAAAATGAAGTTGTAGCGGCTAAACCAGCACCAGCTATAACTAAAACAGATTCAGCATTAGCTGTCGCTGCGGATTCAAGTGTTCAGGTCAAAGAACAAGTATTTACGTTGGAAAATGAAAACTTACGTGTAACACTTTCCAACTTTGGTGGAAAATTGGTTTCAGTCCAATTGAAAAATTACAAAAGTTATAAGAATTATACGCTAGGCAAAAAGGATGGCATTATTTTATTTGATGCTCAAAAGGACTTATTTGATGTAGAAATCCCTACAAATGGTAAAAAGTTGTCCTTAGGCAAATTAGTTTACCAAGCGGTTGAGTCAAAAAACCAAGTAAGTTTTACGAGTACACTTCCGAATGGGAAAAATATCATTCAGACCTATCAATTACCAGAATCAGGATATGAATTAGCCTATTCGATAGATGCTAAAGCTATTGCTCCCGAGTTATCAGGTAACGAATATTTCATTCATTGGAAAGAAAATGTAACTCAAACAGAGAAAGACGCGCAAGAAGAGCGTAAGGCTACGATAAATTATTTATTGACAGAAGATGAAGAATTTGACTATTTAAGTGAAAATCCCACTTCTGTAACCAATGAAAACCTTGGTCAAACTTTGCAATGGATATCTTTTAAAAAGAAATATTTCTTGGCTGGATTAGTTCCACAGGGAACCTTATTCACGAAAGCCAATTTAACTGCAACACCCAATCAAACGGATTCAGTAGCGATAAAAACGTTGGATGCGCAACTCGTAGCACCTATGGGTGACTTAAGCACAGGAAAATCTGGTTTTAAATTTTATTTTGGGCCAAATGATTATTCAATTGTAAAAGACATCGCACCTTCATTTGGGAAAAATGTCAAATTAAGTTATGATTTCTTGTTGCCTATCACGAAGTATATTTTCGTTCCACTATTCGGATTTTTAGAGAGTATCATTTTAAATTATGGACTTTTAATCATCGTATTAGTCCTAATCATTAAAACGGCACTTTTACCTCTGACGTACAAGTCCTATGTTTCTATGGCTAAAACGCGCATTTTAGCTCCAGAAATCGCAGCGATTAAAGAAAAAATAGGCGATGACCCTGCACGTGTCCAGCAAGAAACCATGAAATTGTATGGGGAAGTAGGCGTTAATCCTTTAAGTGGCTGTATTCCCGTGTTGGCAACAATGCCCGTTCTTATGGCCGTATTTATGTTGTTCCCTAACTTAATTAATCTACGTCAAGAATCATTCCTTTGGGCGGAAGATTTATCAACCTATGATTCGATATTGAATTTACCATTCAATATTCCTTTTTATGGTTCACATATTAGTTTATTCTGTTTATTGATGACGGTATCTCAATTAGCTTACGGTTATTATAATAATCAAATTACACCCGATCAACCGGGCCAACCAATCAATATGAAAATGATGGCATATGTAACGCCAGTCATTTTTATGTTCGTCATGAACTCCTTCCCTGCTGGTTTAAGTTTCTATTATTTCATTTCCAATTTGGTGACTATAGGTCAACAATTAGCGATTCGTAAATTTGTGAATGAGGATAAAATAAAAGCATTACTGGAAGCTAATCGTGCGAAAATCAAAGCAGGTGGTGGAGCTAAGAAATCTCGATTCTCTACCTATCTTCAAACGCAATTGAAGACCATGGAAGAACAACAAAAAGCGGCTGCAGATCAAAAAAAAGGTAAGAAAAAATAATGGGTACTTTAAGTAACACATATTTTGAAAAGGCTAAAACCTTAATTCCAGGTGGAGTTAATTCTCCAGTTCGAGCATTTAAATCGGTGGGTGGAAATCCAGTATTTATTCAATCCGCCAAAGGTGCCTATTTAAAAGATGTTGACGGAAACGAATACATTGATTTAATTGGTTCATGGGGACCCATGTTGTTTGGACAGGCTCATCCCTTGATTGAATCAGCGGTACGTGAGGCGCTCTCAGATGGATTTTCCTTCGGTGCACCAAGTGTAAAAGAAGTATTAATCGCCGAAAAAATCGTTTCGATGATTCCATCGATCGAGAAGGTTCGATTAGTCAATTCGGGTACAGAGGCAACGATGGCAGCGATTCGCTTGGCACGTGCTTATACCAAAAGAGACAAAATTATCAAATTTGAAGGTTGTTACCATGGCCATGGTGATTCCTTTTTAATTGCAGCAGGTTCTGGCGTTGCTACTTTAGGTACTCCTGATAGTCCAGGTGTCACGGTATCAACTGCGCGAGATACCTTAACAGCTGTTTATAACGACTTAGATTCCCTAGGTAATCTCTTTAAATCAAATCCTGGTGCTGTCGCTGCAGTCATTGTAGAACCGGTTGTTGGCAATATGGGCTTAGTTATTCCTGCGGAAGGATACTTAGCGGGATTACGTTCTATATGCGACCAACATGGTGCTTTATTGATCTTTGATGAAGTAATGACGGGATTCCGCCTGTCGGCAAGCGGCTATCAAGGTGTTTGTGGAATTCAACCAGATTTAACGACGTTAGGTAAAATCATTGGTGGTGGTTTACCTGTAGGTGCATATGGTGGCAAGTCTGAAATCATGGATATGATTGCTCCTGCAGGGCCGGTTTATCAAGCAGGAACTTTAAGTGGTAATCCATTAGCCACAACAGCAGGCTTAGCCATGTTAAATTTAATAACTGAAGACCCCGATGTATATATTCGACTTGCTGAGAAAGGGAATACACTTGCGAGCGGAATTAAATCACAATTAGCCAAATTAGGTAAGCGTTATACAGTCAACCAAATAGGTTCTATGTTTACCCTATTTTTTACAGAAAATGCTGTCAATAACTTCAAAGATGCAAAAACAGCAGATTTAAATTTATTTGGTCAATATTTTCAAGGGATGCTCCGTCGGGGAATATACCTACCTCCTTCTCAATTCGAATCTTGGTTTATTTCTGACGCTATCCGCGATGAAGAAATTAACAAAATATTAGCTGCGAGTGAAGCAACCTTAACTGAAATGTTTTCCTAGGTATGTATTTCAGCGTCATCATTCCAGTCTACAATCGTCCTCAAGAATTGAATGAATTATTGGCATGTTTGACTCAACAAAATTATTCAAATTTTGAGGTCGTCATTATTGAAGATGGCTCCGTAGTAGATTCAAAATCCATCGTAGAAAAATATCAATCAACTTTAACAATTTCCTATTTCGTCAAAGAAAACGGAGGTCAAGGATTCGCTCGCAATTATGCCTTTGATCGAGCAAAAGGAGACTTTTTCGTGATATTAGATTCCGATGCCCTGATTGAACCCAATTATTTACAAGCTGTTTATGATGGCATCCAAGGGGACCAACTTGATTTATTTGGCGGACCTGACCAAGATCACCCAAGTTTTACTCCCGTACAAAAGGCCATAAGCTTTGCTATGACAAGCTTTTTTACGACGGGAGGTATTCGTGGAAAGGCAAAGAACGTAGGGGGACAATTTCATCCGCGGAGTTTTAACATGGGAATTTCAAGAAAAGTTTGGGAAACCACTAAAGGTTTTAAGATTACACGTATGGGAGAAGATATCGAATTCAGCATTCGGTGTATATCTTTAGGATTTAAATCAGGACTTATTTCAAAAGCCTTTATTTACCATAAACGAAGAACAAGTTTTAGCCAATTTTATAAACAAATTCATTTTTTTGGTCGGGCTCGAATTAACATTTCTCGTTTCTTCCCTGCAGAGCTTAAATGGGTACATTTCTTCCCAGCCGGCTATTTCATCTATTTTTGGAATACCGTTCTTTTGAACATTCTTATTCCTCCAATTGGAAATATGTTATTTACCGGGCTTTTTGTATACTGGATTGCCATTTTTGTGGATGCCCTATTAAAAACTAAAAGCCTAAAAGTAAGTCTTTTAGGCCTTATAGCTGCTAATATTCAACTATTAGCTTATGGGCAAGGATTCATTGAAGAAGGCCTTAAGAAAATTACCAGTACTTCGCAGCAATAAGGTAGTTTTGAACGTAATCCTTCACGCCTTCCTCAAGGGAGTAAAATGGTTTATCGTAACCGATCGATTTCAATTTATTCATATTCGCTTCCGTAAAATATTGGTACTTATCACGAATATCAGCTGGCGTATCGATGTAATTAATGTTTACACCTTTACCCATCGCTACGAAAGTAGATTTCCCTAAATCATTAAACGAACGAGCAATTCCTGTACCAAGGTTATAAATACCGGAATTTTTACGATGCTCCATTAGAAATACACAAACTGAAACGAGGTCTTTTACATAGATAAAATCGCGCATTTGTTGGCCATCCGCATAATCGGGACGATGTGATTTAAACAAGCGCAAGCTTCCCGTTTCGTTGATTTGTCGAAAAGCATGCCAAATCACAGATGCCATCCGACTTTTGTGATATTCATTAGGTCCATAAACATTAAAGAACTTTAAACCTGCCCAAAAGAAAGGCTTCTTCGCTTGATTTAGCGCCCAAATATCAAAATCATTTTTTGAATCTCCATAAGGGTTCAATGGTTTTAATTGAGGAATCAAGGCCTCATTGTCATCATAACCCAATTCACCTAAACCATATGTAGCAGCTGAAGAAGCATACACCAGAGGAATTTGATAGTCGATGCATTTATTCCAAAGCATTTTGGAATACTCTACATTCAATTCATCAAAAATTGCTTTATTGAATTCAGTTGTATCCGTCCGTGCACCAATATGGAAACAAAATTCAACTTCACGGTAATTTTTATCAAGCCAATTAGCAAGCGAGGTACGCTCTACGCGTTCCATGATTTTTTTACCTTCTAAGTTCTTATTCTTTTCTGGAAAAGAAAAATCATCCACAGCAATGATATAATTGAAATTCAATTCATTCAATCGAGCGATCAAACAACTACCTATAAAACCCGCGGCACCCGTAACAATAATCATAATAAAGCTATTTAAGCAACAAATTTACGCATATTCTGATTAGCTTTTGTACCTTTGTTAAATATTTGGATTGTCTGCTACTGTTTTCCCAGACATCCTTCACACAAACTGAAAACAATGGTCTACGTAATCCGAAAGGAACATTTCAATGCCGCTCACCGGCTCTTCAATCCAGCTTGGTCAGAAGAAAAAAATCAAGAAGTATTTGGCTTATGCGCTAACAACAATTGGCACGGGCATAATTTTGAATTAATCGTCACCGTAAAAGGTATTCCGGATCCCGATACAGGATTTGTATTTGATTTAAAAACATTAGGCGATTTAATCAAACGAGAAATTATTGACAAAGTTGACCACAAAAACCTTAATTTGGATGTTGATTTTATGGAAGGGAAATTAGCGAGTTGCGAAATCCTCATCATGGAATTTTGGAAGATATTAGCTCCACAAATTTTGGCAAATTCCAAAACCGCTACCTTACACAAATTGCATTTAATCGAAACGAATAAAAATTCAGTTGAATATTTCGGAGAACAATAGATGAAATACTTTATTCTAGCAGGGGAAAAATCAGGCGACTTACATGGATCAAATTTGATTCGTGAAATCGTTAAGTTTGATCCCAATGCTGAAATAAAGGCATGGGGCGGCGACGGCATGCAAGCTGAAGGAGTCGAAATCCTCATTCATCACAAGGAATTAGCCATCATGGGACTTTTGGGTGTATTACAAAACATTCAACGTCTCAAGGGGTTATTTGTAAAATTTGGGAATCAAATCACTGAATTCCAACCTGATACAATCATATTCATCGATTATGGTGGCTTTAATCTAAAAGCAGCTAGAATTGCTAAACTAAAAGGATTTCACACACAATTTTACATTGCACCCAAGGTTTGGGCTTGGAACAAAGGGCGAATTGAAGATATCAAAAAATGGATTGATGAATTGTATGTTATCTTCCCATTTGAATTAACCTTATTTCAAGATAAAGGAATTCACACGCATTATGTGGGTAATCCACTACAAGACGCTGTTACTGAATTCACTCCATCTCCAAGTTTTCTTAAAGAACAAAAAATCCCGCAACCCTATGTTGCGCTTCTAGCTGGTAGTAGAAAACAAGAAATTAAGAGTGCTTTGCCCGTTTTTGCGCAATTAGCGGAAGATAATCCAGAAACTTATTTTATTGTGGCAGGGATTTCAGAGTGGAAAGAATTGTATGCCAACTGCCCCATCCCGGTATTATATGACCAAACCTATGACATTTTAAGTCATGCACAGGTTGCCGTGGTAACATCAGGAACAGCGACCTTAGAAACGGCATTGTTTAAAATACCTCAAATTGTTGTTTATAAGACCGATTGGTTATTTTACTCATTGGCCAAACTGCTCGTGAAAATCAAATTCATTTCGCTTGTTAATATCATTCTTGATAAATTAGCGGTACCTGAACTGATTCAAGTTCAATTTACTAGCCAACATATACAACTAATTATGAACAAGCTGATGAAAAGTGATTCAATAGAGCGAAAGGCACAATCAGCGGCATATGATGAATTAGCCCATTTAATTGGTCCTGCAGGGGCTTCACAAAAAACAGCTAAATTGATTGTTCAGGCTGCTCAATCAGCTAAATAGTTCTTGATCCACGATTTTTGAACACCTGGTATTGTCGCATAATACTTGGCAATTTCTATTTTATCTACTTCAAAATCACCCGTTGGGTAAAAAGGATCTCGGATCTTAATTTCTTTATTCACATAATCAAATCCAATCATCATGATGGGAACATTAGCTTGAACCGCAATGTGATAAAAACCCGTCTTTAATTTGTCCACATCTTTACGAGTACCTTCCGGAGCTAATACAGCATGAAAGGTTTCTTTGCTATTATAGATGTCGACAATTGAGCCCACTAAATTCGTATTTTTCGATCGATCCACCGGATAACCTCCTAACCAGGAGAATATTCCCCCAAAAGGCCCTTCAAACAACTCTTTCTTTCCCCAATATAAAATAGGTAATTTCAACAATGATCTAGCACCTAAGCCAATGGGGAAATCCTTCCAAGTAGCATGTGGACAAACAATGACAACTGATTTCTTTAAATCTCTCGGAATATTTCCCACCAGTTTCCAACCAGAAACTTTAAACAAAAAATCAAAAATAGGGCTTGATACTAACATAAGTTTTTGATATGATCTTGAATTTGGTGTAATGAAGTATGGGGATTAATCAATACGGCATCCCAACCAAATTGTCTGGCTGATTCAATATTTCGAACATTATCATCAAAAAAGACAATTTGATAATCCTGTAAATGATTGTGAGCGACTAGCTGCTCGTAAATAGCAACATTAGGCTTCACCATACCCATCTCAAATGAAAGATGAATGCTGGTAAATGAATCAAATAAATTATAATTCGGATAAGCGCAATCTAGAAATATACGAGAATGAAGGCTGCTCGTATTACTTAATAAATAAATAGGAAATGAATTATTCAGACTAGAAATATATTGGCAAACGGAGGAATCAAACTGCAATAATAACGCATTGAAAGCCTTATGAAATTGCTCAGACGTGCAGACTAATTGTAGACGGTCTACTAAAAATGCCTCAAATTCCTGATCCGTTTGTAAACCGGATTCGTAAGCTGACCAAAGCTCTTCCTCCTGTGTCATGTATTTAATTTCAGTAGCAGAATACTTTGAGGAAAGTAAGGAAAAAGCCTCATAAGTCTTTTCTAAATCAATGGGCAACAGGACGTTACCTAAATCAAAGACGAGCGCATGAGGCCTTTTCATATCTTATTCAATAACTACACCCATTCGGCCAAATTTCTCAATACGTGCCATGATACGTTCTTGTGGATCTATTTTAGCCAATTTAGCAAGCTCCTCTTTGATAACTGCCTTTAACTTTGCTGCTGCAGCTTCAGGATCTAAATGAGCGCCACCTAATGGTTCAGGAATAATACCGTCAATTAGACCGTTTGATAACATATCTTCTGCCGTTAATTTTAAGGCTTCGGCTGCTTGTTCTTTATAATTCCAACTGCGCCATAAGATAGATGAACAAGATTCAGGCGAAATAACCGAATACCACGTATTTTCCATCATCAGAACCTTATCACCTACGGCAATACCTAAGGCGCCGCCAGAGGCACCTTCACCGATGATGACACAAATCACGGGAACCTTTAACATAAACATGTCACGTATATTACGAGCGATTGCTTCCCCTTGGCCACGCTCTTCAGCTTCTAAACCAGGGAAAGCGCCTGGAGTATCAATCAGGCAAACGATAGGCTTATTAAATTTCTCGGCCATTTTCATTAAACGTAAAGCCTTCCGATACCCTTCGGGATTCGGCATACCAAAATTACGTAATTGCCGCTGTTTGGTATTTCGGCCTTTTTGTTGGCCTATAAACATGACCGAAAATTCATCATCAATATTCCCAAAACCACCTACCATCGCTTTGTCATCAGCTACGGAACGGTCTCCGTGAATTTCAATAAACTCCGTACACATCTTTTCGATGTAATCAAAAGTATAGGGACGATCGGGATGACGTGATAATTGAACACGTTGCCAACGGGTCAGATTAGCAAAAGTTTCCTTTTTCAATTCTAAAATTTTATCAGTTAAGGATGCAACAGCACCGGAAACGTCTACATTATTTTCTAATGCCAATTTGCGCATTTCAATTAATTTATCCTCTAATTCCGCGATAGGCTTTTCAAATTCTAATAATGTTCTCATGCTGATATATCAAATTACTAATACAAAATTAAAGATTAAAGTGTGAAAGTTTCAGCCTTCTCAGGTAAAATAACTGTAGGAAATCCTAATCGTATTATTTCTTCCTTAAATTCTAACATACTCTCCTCTTCACCATGTGATAAAAACACTTTTTTAAGTTTTTCAGGATCTTGATTTCCAACAAATTTCAATAATCCTTTTTGATCGGCGTGTCCAGAAAAAACATCTATTTTACGTATCTGTGCATTCACTTTGTATTCCCGATCTTTAACTCGAATCACATCAGAACCTTCCATTAATTGTCGGCCTAATGTACCTTCAGCCGCATAGCCAATCAAAAGAATCGTCGCATAACTATTGGAAATATTATCAGCGATATGTTGTTCAACACGGCCACCCGAAATCATACCTGAGGATGAAATGATGATACAAGGTTCATGGTAATTACGTATTGCTCGGGACTCCTTCTCACTTTGCAGGAAAACTAAATTTTCTACGTCAAATAAGTCATCGTATTCCTTTTGAAAAGCTCGAGCTTCTGGATTTAAATAAGCTAAATTCTTAGCATAAATGCGCGTAGAGCTTTTCCCCATTGGGCTATCTGTAAAAACTCGAATGGCTGGAAAACCTCGTTCCTCAATTAATCGATTCAGTGTGTATAGAACAGCCTGCGTTCTTCCCACAGAAAATGCTGGAATAATTAATCTACCAGGCTTATCTAAACAGGTTTCCTTAATAATTTTTGCCAAAGCGTCAATGGGCTCTACATGATCCTCATGCACACGATTTCCGTAGGTGCTTTCACATACCAAATAATCACAGGATGGCATAGGGAAAGGGTCGATATGTAAAGGGTAGTTATACCGTCCTATATCACCACTAAAACCTAGCGTTTTGGTTTGTTCTCCTTCCGTAATGGAGAAATATAAATGAGCTGCACCTAATAAATGTCCGGCTGGAATAAAAGTTAATTCTAAACCTGGCTTGATAACAAATTTTTTATTGAATTGAAGTGTAACAAAATTGCTCATTGAATCCTCCACATCCTTTTGCAAATACAAATCACCCCGACGTAATAATCGATCCATTTGTTTATGCTTTTTCCGACTTTCACCTTGCGCTGCGCGCAATTTACGTAAATGTAAATTTGCAGAATCCATCAACAATAATGCTGTCAATTCTGCGGTTGGAGGTGTACAAAGTACTTGACCTTCATAACCCTCCCGATATAGCATAGGTATATTCCCTGAATGATCAATGTGTGCATGCGTGAGCACAACCAGGTTAATTAAAGAAGCATCAAATGGAAAGAAAGGTGCAGGTTCATAAGGTACATCAAAATCAATGGAACGCTCCATGTCGGTACCACAATCAATCAAAATTTTATAGCCATCTTCGAGCTCCAAAAGATACATTGAACCTGTAACTTGTTTGGCAGCTCCGAGAAATTGTAACTTCATAATTTAAAAGAAAATAGGGCCACGAATGGCCCCAATGCATGACAAAAATACAAGTATTTTCTTGAATTACGAATTATTTAACCTCTCGAGCGAATTTAGCCTGCGCTGCATCTAATTCTATTTTTGTTAACTCACGATCGGCAATTAGGGTCCGATACCGAAAGGTTATAGACTCCCCTTTCATTAAGGTATAATTCAATGAGGCTTTTCCATTACTGAAAACACTTAGACCCAAAGGGTTAACAGCAAATAGGCCATAGCCGCGCGCATGCCAATAACTTGGATAGGTTACATTAAATGGATGATCTAAAATAGCCACATTGATACTATGATTATCCATTTTTCCAGTCAAATTCATCCACTTAGCTCGAGTACTCCAAACGGCTTCACCTTCCACACCTTCACTACTATGATAATTACCTGTAACACCTGTATTATCCATTACAGGCACTTTTGTTTCTACCCCATGCGCATCTGTAAATACATCCGGTTTATTGGAAGGAATTTCTAATTGGCGAGCTACACGTAGCGCAAACATGCCGTCTTTAACATCTTTAAAGGTAACAACATCACTTACTGCTTTTAACGTCGTGATACGATCGATAATGCGTAAATCTCCTGAACCTGAAAATACATAAGTCGTTGATTCATCTAGTACACGCTTTCCTTTACCATCTTCATCAATCCAAGCTGCAGTAACTTGAAGTAATCCTTGATTACCTTCGGTCATTTTAGCAATACTTTCATGACGAATCGTACCCATCTTGTGCGATTTTAAGGACTCCACGATGCTATTAGAATTGTTCCAATAATCGTAGCCATTCACATCCTCATAATTTAACCACATACCTACATGGTGAGGATGATCTACACGTTCTCCCGCACGAGGACTCATGGGATAGCCACGGGTAATGGTCGTTCCTTGCGCGGATATAATAGGAAATAATACCGCTTTCTTTAACTGTGTTTCTCCCGGAAAATAATAAGAAGTAAAATACTTCCCACCCACCCAAACATCGACTTTGTCTGATTTCTTCAGAAAAGAAACATTTTCTTGAGAAAAAGCATAAAAGGAAATAGAAAGACAAAAAACAAAAAATATACGTAACATACAATTAGGTTTAAAGTAAAATTCCGGAGAAAAATCCTCCGGAATTATTACAAACTAAAGAAATCAATTTAACACTAGTATCCTGAATTCTGAGGAAAACCACCGTTTTCAGATAAATCAACTTGTTTTTGAGGAATTGGACGCACATAATGTCTTTCTGCGACATTTGCTGCCGCATCTGGATTGTATAATTTAACACGCTCCACTAAATTACCCCACCTTTTCAAATCCATCCAACGCGTTTGCTCACCCGCAAGCTCGCGAGCACGCTCCTCCATAATCAAATTCATATCGACAGAAGTCACTTTCATGTTTTCTGCCTTTCCAGCTGCTGCTGCACGAACTCGAACAGCGTTGATTGCTGCAACTGCCTCAGCTTGTTTTCCTAGCTTAAACGAAGCTTCTGCTAACATTAAATATGTATCAGCTAAACGATGAACAACAAAATCACGGCTACCATTTTCGTAAGTCATATCTGGACGAAGTGGATCAAAAAATTTCTTCAAAGTTGGGAACAATGCATAATTGTATAAACTTGGTACCAACACCTGATATTTCTTCGCAGCACGCTCAGCTAAAGTCATTTCATAGCCAGGGATATAAATTGTAGTATCCCCTGCTTTGTAAGTAACCGTAGCTTTTGAACCATCAAACGTTGTATTGTAAGTACCTGGCTTATTAGACAACCAAGTATCTTTGAACGTTTTCTTGTAACGTGAATCGTTTACACGATCAGCAAATACAGTATTCAACAAATATGCTGTAGGCTTCAAGCGCTTAAATGGACGACCATTTACCACATCACGCTGCATACCTGGTTGAACGTCATATTGCATACCAAAGTATAAGTGCAGCTTATTACCTTGATTATCAACAAAACCATTTGTCAAAGGGTCACTCGTATATTGAACCGAGAAAATAACCTCATCATTAATTTGATTTGCCTGATCAAACACTTGATCAAAATCTGGCAATAATTTTAAACCATAATTATTAATCACATTATTACAAAGCGTTGCTGCATTCGCATAATCAGATGCTTCCGCAAATTTAGAGGATGCACGAGTTAGATAAACTTTTGCTAACAAATTCTCAGCTGCTGCTTTTGTAGCACGACCATAATCAGATGATGCTTTCTTGTTTTCCAATGCAGGAATTGCAGCTAATAAATCAGCCTCAATTTGCTTATATACAGCTTGCTCTGATGCACGTGTTGCTGTTTTTGTAGGACCCGTTGTTTCCTTCAAACGTAAATCCAAAGGTCCAAACTGTTGCACCAACACAAAATAATAATGTGCACGCAAATACTTCATTTCAGCCACACGTTGAGTCTTAACAGCATCTGACAAACCCGTTACTGAAGGAGCACGATCAATTACGGCATTGATGGTATTTATACCTCTGTAAGTTTCATCCCACAGCTCAGCTAAAATACTAACTGAGGATGTTAACTGAGAGTCATAAAAATGGAATCCTTTAAACGAACCATCAGCTCCAGCAGAATAAATATCTGTACCGTATTCAGACATGGTTAACCCACGTTCTGTTGCATAAAAAGAACGTAAGGGAGTGTAAGCAGCATTCGTCGCAGCAATGAAGCCGGGAGTCGTTGCGATGTAGTCATTACTAATGGAAGATATAACTGTCTCCTTTAATAAATCACTACATGAGGCAGTACCTAGCATAATTGCTGAGGCAAGACCTAAGGTTTTCAGTGAATTTTTGATATATAAACTTTTCATTATTGCGGAGATTAAAATTTAAGATTTAAACCAAATGTCGTAACCTGAGTTGCTGGCGTAACATTATTATCAACGTTACCATTGGCAGTTTCAGGGTCCACACCGTTTTCTTTACTACGGTATTTCGAGAAAATAAATGGTTGTTGGATACTTGCATAAACACGAAGTGAAGATAAACCTAACTTATTAGCCGTTTTAGCTGGGAACGTGTAACCCACATTGATATTACGAACTTTAATGAAAGAACCATCAAAATACATAATGGCTGTATTGTAAGCTGGGAACTCTTGATTAAAGTTAGGACGAGGATAATAAGCATTTGGATTGTTTGGCGTCCAGTAATCTACTTTGATCTGGTTATAACGACCTTGTAGGTAGTTAGAGTTTTGATGGAACTTCGAAACAATCATTTGTCCTTGACGAGTGAAGATAAAGAATGATAAATCAAAACCTTTGTAAGAAAAACGATTTGTCATACCACCTGTCCACGCTGGTACATCAGAACCTAATAGAACGCGGTCATCAGCAGTAATTTTACCATCCCCATTTGAATCTGCCACTTTAATTTGACCTACAGAGAAACCTTTTGCCTTGGCTTCAGCAGCCTCTGCCGTTTGCCAGATTCCCGCATATTGGTAATCATAATAAGAATTTAATGGCTTTCCGATAAACCAACGGTTACCTACGTCATCTTTTGCTCCATTATATAAAGAAACAATTTCCTCCGTATTCTTGTAGAATGTAAAATCTGTATTCCATTTGAATCCATTCTCAGCATCAACATTGACAGTTGATAACGACAATTCTATACCTGTATTCTTTGTTTCTCCTACGTTACGAGTAACGGCAGCAAAGCCGGTTGAAGTTGGCAATTGGTCAGACAATAACAAATCCGTGGTATTTGTTTGATAGTATTCAACTGAACCTGACACTTTACCTCTCCATAAGCTAAAGTCAGCTCCAATATTTTTTGACGTAGAAGTTTCCCACTTCAAATCTGGATTACCGATTGTATTTGGCCGGTACCCGTAAGCGGCTGTATTGTTCCAAGCATATGAAGTTCTTCCTTCTAAACCTTGTGTTTGATATGGAGAAAGACCTTGGTTACCTACCTGAGCCATCGATGCACGTAATTTCAACTCATCAATCCAAGTTAAGCCTTTCATGAAATTTTCTTGATGTAAATTCCAACCTAAAGCTACCCCTGGAAAGTTACCCCATTTTGTATTTTCACCAAAACGAGAAGATCCGTCACGACGTGCTGTAATTGTCAATAGGTACTTACCTTTATAGTCATAATTCACACGAGCCATGTATGAGGCAATAGTCCATTGAATTAAATTTGAGCCAACTCCCTGTATAGAAGAAGCATTCGCTAAGTTGTAGAAAGCTTGTGTCTCAACAGGAACTCCCATTACACTTTGAGTAAATTGCTCAAAATTATCACGTTGCATCGATTGTAAAGCTGTGATAGCAAAAGTGTGATCCTTAATTTGCTTGTTATACGTTAAAATATTTTCCAAAGTATAGTTGAAGCCAAAACGATTATCGGTTGTTGCTGTTGGATTACCACCTTTAATCGCATTTGTTAATGCTCCATTAAATTGACCATTACGAGAAATCGTAAAATCAGGTCCAAAATTCACTCGATACTTTAAACCTTTAGCCAATTGTAATTCCGCATAAATACTATTAAAAATCCGATATTTTTTGGTTTCATCGATTTTCGCACCTTTCACAATCTCATTTAATGGATTTGTCAACAAGGCATCATCTGTTTGTTGGAAAATTAGATTACCCGCATCATCATATGCTCGTGCCAACGGGTTTTGAGATAATAAAAAACCATATGGGTTTAAGTTAGCACCGTTAGTAAGGCTATACATTCCATAAGAAGAAATACCTACTTTTAATGCTTTATTCACTTGATGATCTACATTTACACGCATGGAGTAACGCGTAAAATCCAACCCTTCAATTATACCCTTATCTTGGAAGTATCCACCATTGATTGAAAATTGTGTTTTATCATTTCCACCCTGCACACCAATCGCATGGTTTTGTTGGAAACCTTTTTTCACCATTAAATCTTGGTAATCAGTTGTGCGACCTTTCGCAATACCATCCAATTCAATCGCAGTGAATAATTTTGAGTCTGCATAAGCATCCATTACTCCTGTAGGAACTAAGTTACCGTTCGCATCTTTATATGTACCAATCGTACGGCGAGACTCTCGCTTCATTTCAGCATATTCAGCTCCAGTAAATAATTTGATTTTATCTAAAGTTTGTGTAGACCCTACATATGTGTCATAAGAAATAACCGTTTTACCATCTTTAGAACCACGCTTAGTTGTAATTAACACCACACCATTCGCTCCACGCGCACCGTAAATAGCTGTTGCAGTCGCGTCTTTCAAAATCTCCATAGAAGCAACATCATTCGGATTCATGTCTTCATATCCACTTGACAATGGAATACCATCAACAACATATAAAGGATCATTACCTGCGTTGAATGAACGACGACCACGAATCAATACTTTGGGAACCGTGCCAGGCTTAGAGCCTGATTGAGCAACGTCAACCCCAGCAACACGCCCTTGCATCGCTTGACCCAAGTTAGTAATAGGCATCTCAGTAATTTGCTTAGAAGTTACGGAAGAAATAGCCCCGGTTAATTGGCTTTTCTTTTGCGTACCATAACCTACAACAACAACTTCCGTTAATGCTTTAGTATCAGCAGCCAAGGCAACGTTAATCTGCGATTTATTTCCAACAGTTACATCCTGGGAATTAAAACCCACAGATGAAAATGTTAACACAGAAGCACCTGAAACAGTAATTTTATAATTACCATCAGCATCAGAAGATGTACCTTTAGAAGTACCTTTAATCGAAATACTAGCCCCCGGAATTCCTGATCCATCATCAGAGGCAGTCACTCGTCCAGTAACCGTTCGGTCCTGAGCAAGCATTTGAATTCCCATTAGCACAAAAAACATGCTAAAAAGAACCTTGGAAAGTAATTGTTTTCTCATAGGTTAGAAAATTTTTAGTTTAAGGTTTGCAAAGTAAAATTGATCTTAGCCCACAATGCTTCGCATTCATCGTGACTAAGCTGGTTTTGTTTGGTAACGGTATCACTCGAAAGTAACCAGTTCTTATGAGCGATTTTTTTTAAAAACAGCTTCCATAAACGTTTACGGTAGTAATTACGCCTAAGCAAATTGTTTTTTATATCATTTGACATGGATGTGTACCTATCTTTAACCCTATAAAGCAGGACTCAACATAGATATACTCAAATTAAAATAAACATTGTACAATTTATCAGGCAACAGCACGTGCGCGGGTCAATCCTTCTTTCATAATACGTAATGCCCCAAAAATCAAATTATAAACCGATTGTGGATTAATTTTCATCGAATCAGAAATCTGCTCGGTATCCATATTTTGAAAAAAACGTAAAGAAATTGCTTCTTTTTGACGTTTACTCAGCAAATTCAAACAATGCGATAATTGTTTATTCGTCCGAATTTCTTCCTCATATTTAATCAAAATGGCTTCTTGAGAATGATCAACATCCATATAATCCATCATGTATTTGCTATGATGAACATGGTTTTTCATCTGTGTTTCCATGTGACGAATCAATTTTCGTTTAATCGAGGCCATCAAATAATACTTCACGCTCGTAGTTGGCCCAATTGTGGCATGATTCCGCCATAATTCAACAAAAAGATCATGCAAACAATCTTTAATTAACTCTTTGTCAGCCGTAACACCCATGGAATAAGAATATAAGGGCTGAACAAAATGTTGGTACAACTCTGTAAAAGCTTTCTGATCACCTGAACGAAATTGATCCCAAATTGCTACCTCATCAATAATCACTTTTTTACTCATCATCATAGATTTGTACTTTTCTATTAACTCTTGAAAGTGACTCCAAAAGTCACAATCACATATGTCGTAATATAAACAAGTGAGATATTAAAATTCAATGATTTTATTTAATTTTTTTCCGTAAACGATTACGGAAACGATTACATTTTTTAATTATTTAAAAAGCTGGTCAAAATCCGATTAAAATTTGTGCAACTTTGAAAAATTAAAAGAATTCAAGCAATTGTATTATTAGCACAATCCCGATATGAATAAGAAATTAAATACCACAGATGCAACTCTTTTGGTGATGGGTTCGATGATTGGTTCAGGTATCTTTTTAGTAAGCTCTGAAGTTGGCCGCTCATTAACCTCTCCTATCTGGTGGATTGGCACATGGGTCCTGACGAGTTTTCTTACAGTGACAGGTGCTTATGCATATGGTAAACTATCGAGTAAATTTCCAGCAACAGGCGGCCAGTACATTTATTTAAAGGAGGCATATAACCCCCTCACTGGATTTCTCTTCGGATGGACTACCTTTTTGGTGATACAAACAGGTACAATTGCAGCCGTTGCTGTTGCCTTTGCTAAATACACGGGTTTCATCTGGCCAGATTACATCAATGATATTCCTTTGGTAGGTTCGTTCATTACGACCCAACAAATTTTAGCCGCATTGCTAATTATTATATTGACTGGAGCTAATCTCAAAGGGATTTCATTTGCAGCCATTATTCAAAATGTATTTACAGTTACGAAAATTGGAGCCATCATCCTCATAATCTTGATCGGACTTTTTGTTGGAATACAAAATGAATGGATACATTTCTCCAACTTCTTTGCAGAGGGGAATACGCTTAATCCTGCGACTAATCAAGTTGAATATGTGTCGACCACTACGCTAATCAGCATATTTGGAGCTGCAATGATCGGGCCTTTGTTTTCTTCTTCTGCTTGGAATAATGTGACGTTTGCTAGTGCCGACTTTGAGGATCCGAAAAAAACAATTGCAAAAGGTCTGGTTTATGGCTCTGCATTGGTTTGTGGTTTGTATTTATTGACGAACATAGCCTATTTAGCCATACTACCCTTACAAGGAGATCCAAATGGTTCTACAAGTTATTTAAGAGGAATCATGTTCGCGAGTCAAGACCGACTAGGTTCGGCAGCTCTTCAAACCGTCTTAGGTAATATAGGTGCCTCGGTTATGGCTATCTTAATTATGATTTCCACATTCGGATGTAACAATGGGATTATCTTAGCAGGCGGTCGGCTGTTCGAAGCGATGGCACTTGATAAATTATTCTTTAAAAAAGCTGCTCAGGTTAATAAAAATAATGCCCCAGCGTATTCCTTGATCATCCAAGGCATTTGGGCCATTTTACTCTGCTTCTCAGGGTCGTATAATAGCTTATTGGATTTTACCGTTTTCGCAATCTTACTGTTCTACTTTTTGACAGTATTAGCCGTATTCAACCAACGAATCATGCAAGAGAAATTAGCCTTAAAAGATCAACTCTTGTTTGGTGTTTATTTAGTATTACTACTTTTCATTTCCATAAATCTCCTTTACACCAAAACCGTACCTTCATCCATAGGACTAGGAATCGTATTAGCAGGAATTCCTTTCTATTACTTAATGAAAAAAAGAGAAATCAACTAAAATGTTTTAAACCATGTGGCCAATCGGTCAAACCAATATTCTTCCGTTGTCTTATTGGTTAACCCAAAACCATGTCCCCCTTTGGCCATAATGTGCACATCCACAGGAACTTTATTGTTGGACAAAGCAGTTGCATAATTTAATGCATTCGCTACCGGAACTGCTCCATCATCTGCCGCGTGCACAATAAATGCACGTGGTGTAGTGGCATTAACCTGTTCCTCGTTGGAGAACAAATGTAGCATTTCCTCCGACTTATTTTTCCCCAATAAACTATTTACTGAGCCTTGGTGACTATAAGAACGGAATGTTACCACTGGATAAATCAATAATTGGAAATCCGGCCGTAGGTTTATACCATCATTGATTTTCGTATAGTCTGTCTGGTAATGTGTCGCAGCACTAGCTGCTAAATGACCTCCAGCAGAAAAACCCATAACCCCAATTTTAGTCGAATCAACATGCCATAAATTTGCTGATTGTCGAGCTACCCGAATCGCTTGTTGGGCATCCTGCAAAGGTGCAAATTGCTTTTCCACCTGACGTGTACTATCTGGCAATCGATAATGAACCACCATGGCATGCACGCCAATTTCGTTCAATTTTCGTGCAATATCACTTCCTTCGTGAGATGCTGCAAGAATTCGGTATCCGCCACCAGGGAATATTATGACTAAGGGTTTGTTGGTTTGTTGATCATCTAAGGCAAGATAAAGTGTATAAACAGGATCTGAAACATTGGAAATACGTAAAATCCCTCCCGTAATCGCAGAACTTTCCAAATTGGATCCCGCAATATAATTCGGGATTTCACCAGGATATAAAGGCTGAGGAACTTGTGCGTGCGTAGAAATCAATGTCATCATAAGTCCAATAGTCAAAAGGTATTTCATACTTAATTCGTTTTGGTTTTTTCAGTCGTAATTAACACCACAGCGGAAAGTATCAGGAAACTTGCTAAAAGCAAACCAATACTTAAAGACTCATCCAGAATGATATTACCCAAAATTAATGCGATGACTGGATTTACATAAGTATATGTTGCAACCAAAGTCGCATCGCAGGCTTTGGATAAATAACCAAATAAGGAGAAGCCCAACATACTACCAATCAAAGCTAAATAAAAAAATACCGACCAAGCTTTCCAAGGCAATGCTGTTAGGTTAACTGACTGAAAGTCCCCATGCGCATAACTGATGATGGAAACGATGAAGGCTCCAAAAAGCATTTGAATCGCACACACTTGCGTAAAATGATAGGTATTAGCGCCCGTCACTTGGGTTCGAAATACACCGATATTCCAAGCGAGGACTGCAATAGATAAATAGGCTATCCCCAACAAAAATTCTTGTTCTTTGCCCTGAATGGCTAATGACTTCTGCGAGGCCAATGCGACAATACCGAAGAGACCTAAGCCTGTTGCTAACGCTTTTCGAAGACTTGGCTTACGACCATCGAACCAAAAAAATAGAACTAAAAGTGAAGGTCCCAAGGCCATAAAAACCGAGGAAAAACCCGAGGGAACGATGCCACCTGCTAAGGACATAAAGCCATTGCCCAACGATATTAATAAAATACCGGCTTGTAAATGCACGCGCCAATGTTTGGCCGACATCTTTTTCCAATGTCCACCGAGCAAGGACCAAAGTAACAGCAGAAAACCCGCTGTAAAATTTCGAGAAAAGGTAATGACTAATGGTGGTAAATAATCCAATAAAATACGAACACTCAAGAATGTAGACCCCCAAATAAGGTATAAAAGCCCCAAGGCGATCATCACGCGTGGTGTTATGGGAGCATGCTTAGTCATGTAGCAAATCTGGTCGGCGTTCCATCGTGCGCTTGACGGCCTGTTCGTGACGCCAAGCTTCAATTAATTTATCATTACCTGAACGAAGTATTTCAGGAACTTCCATACCCTCAAAAGAAGCAGGACGCGTATAAACTGGAGGTGCCAACAATCCGTCTTGGAATGAATCCGTCAAAGCTGAACTCTCATCCCCTATCGCACCCGGTATCAATCGTATAATAGCATCGGCCGTAACAGCTGCGGCTAATTCTCCTCCAGATAATACATAATCCCCAATAGAGATTTCTTTGGTAACATATTTCTCCCGCACCCGTTCATCAATTCCCTTGTAATGTCCACAGATGAAAATCATGTTTTGGCAAAGACTTAATTGATTCGCCAACCCCTGCTTGAACACTAGACCATCTGGAGTAAAGAAAATAACTTCATCATAGCATCTTTCAGACATCAAGTGGTCTAAACAACGTGTTAATGGTTCAATCGCAATGACCATACCAGCTCCGCCCCCAAACGGATAATCATCAATTTGCTTATGTTTCTTCGTTGAGAAATCATGCAAATCATGCAATACGACCTCCACCAATCCCGCATTCGCAGCCCGTTTACAAATCGAATATTCGAAAAAACTCGACATTAAGTTGGGAACCACCGAAATGATATCAATCCGCATCATAAGACTCATTCATATAAACTTCCAAAAGCCCATCAGGCAAATGGGTGATAATAACTTTATTTTGTTTATCCACTTTAGGAACGATTTCATCAGTAAGTGGAATGAGAACTTCAACTCCTTGATAAATCATTATGATCACATCTTGTGCCCCAGTTGAATAGACTTCCTTGACAGTTCCTAAAGTACCTAATACCTGATCATTTACTTGATAATCGATAATTTCATGATAATAAAATTGATTATCTTTCAGTTTAGGCAACATGGCAACAGGAAGAAATAACTTCGAACCTACTAATTCTTTCGCAGCATCTAAGGATTCAATCCCTTCCAAATTCATCAAATTCAAATTGTCCCGAATCTGTAAATCTTCAATAAAATATGGAACCATCTCATTGCCCTGTTGGACAAACACCGCATCCAAATCTTCGTATTCATAAGGATCATCAACATCCATAAACACATGAAATGCGCCTTTTAATCCATGCGGCTTTGCGAGATAGCCTAATTCAAAATATTCTGTCTTTGCCATAGGTACAAAAAAAAATCATACAAACTTGATAAACAAATCTGTATGATTCTTTAAAATTAATAAAAATTATTCAGCAGCAGCTTCTTCGCTTGCTTCAGCAGC
>DKIP01000039.1:43960-48363 GCA_002454335.1 Cytophagaceae bacterium UBA6715
GCAGGAGTTTCCTCAACTGCAGGAGCTTCAGCTACTACTTCGTCAACTTCTACACCTGTAGCCTCTTCATCAGCAGCATTGATTGCTTCCACAACGCTAGCAACGATTGCCTCGTCAGCTACTTTGTTTTTAGCAGCAATTACTTCTGCACGAGCAGATGAAACTTTCGCTTCAGCCTCTAAACGAGATGCTTTCGACTTCGCTTTTGATTGAGCTAATTTAGCGTTGCTTGCTTCTACTTGCTTCGCTTTTTCTACTTTCCAAGCTTCAAATTTCGCATCAGCTTGCTCTTGTGTCAACGCACCTTTCAACACACCTACTTGTAAGTGTTTTGCATACAAAATACCTTTTGAAGAAAGTACCGCACGCGCTGTATCAGTTGGTTGCGCACCATTTAATACCCATTGAATCGCTTGTTTCTCATTCAAAACGATTGTTGCTGGATTGGTGTTAGGATTGTATGTTCCGATTTTCTCTACGAATTTACCGTCACGAGGTGCACGAGCATCTGCAACAACAACATCGAACATTGCTAACTTCTTGCGTCCACGACGCGCTAATCTAATTTTAACAGCCATTATATATGGGTTTGTGAAGGATCTCGTCCCTCGGTTAATAAAAATGTTTGCAAAAATAAGGATTTAAACCAAGAATGCAAAAAAGAAAAATGAGAAAATAAACCGATAAGCCGAATTCTGTAAGCATTTGCATGCCCTCTTATCATTTATCTTGACGAATACTCACGCATTCGTTCGAGCAATCTACCCACTGACATCGGACGAGCAACCCTTTTGTCTTTCGACAGTCAGCCTATTTGATCTTGCAACCCGTGAGGTTTACCTATGCCTAATTTGTCACCAAATTAGCGGTGGGCTCTTACCCCTCCTTTTCACCCTTACCCCGAAAGGCGGTAATTTTCTGTGGCACTAGCTGTTGAACCTTACGATTCCCCTTCCTGTTAAGAAGCACGGCGCTCTATGTTGTTCGGACTTTCCTCTTTAAAAAGCGATAAGATGGTTTATTTTCTCAACACAAAAGTACGACTATTTTCTTACCTCCCAATTTCCACCTATTTCTCCCATCACACCCAATCCCTTATCCGAATAGGTTAATTGTTGAATTCGAAGCTCCCCATTTGACAAAATCAAACCCCAGGTATTTTGCTTGAGTAGATGTAATGCCTCCGACGAAGACCAAGAAAAAGCCATCAATGCCTTTAAAACCTTACGTTTAACATGCCCACGCAAGAAAACAGAAACCCCGTCCACTTGAAACCCTTTTACATTCAAACCTATTTTACTCGAATCTAAAAGTGCTGGTACAACCATTATTTTTGCAATTGCTTTCGATGTCCCTAATCCTTTAACTTGTACATGAACCCCTAATGAATCAGCACTTAACTGTAAATTCGCAGGTTTTGCATGGAACGCTTGACTGATAAGCCCCGATAACTTATTATAATCAATCGAAGCCTGAAAAGGTAGTGCCTGATTTAATTCTTTCATTTCAAGCCATCGATTGGGCTGATTAACAACAGATTCGCCGAGAACCAAGGCCGTCCGAACCAATAACTTGCCTGAGATCCCTGATGAATTAAATGTTATATCATGCACATCCACATCCGAAGAACGCAAGGAAACTTGACCAAAAGGACTTGCATAATTCATATCCACGCGATTCAAATGATTAAGCAATGCATTCGGACTCAATGCTTGATTCAAACGCTCGGCAACCTTTTCTTGCATCGTAGGTATTTGCCTTTGAATCAAAGGATCAACAATGCCCTGAACCTGCACTGGGAATCCTAACACACGCATTTCAGGCTTTGAAATCCATTGATAATTCAAGTTTTGTAAAGCAAGTTGATGGTGATTGATGTCTTGCCAATTCCATTGAAATGTCAATGCCAAATTACTCTTCGCTTGAATTAGTCCCGTATTGATTCCCGCAATATTCGGGCGGGCATCTATTTTAACCGGCAGCTCCAAAGTCGTATTCCCCTGCGAACCCACTTGTAATCGGGGTGGCTGTAAAAGTGCCATTTGTAAAGGGAAATCTATTCCTTTTTGCTTCTGTGAATCAAACAATAACTTCCCAGGTGTTAATTGAAAATATCGAAACAAACTATCATAGCACATCGAGAAATTAATTGCCACTGTTTGAGAACGGACAGCAGGCGGGGCCGACAGAAATTGAGCCGGTGTCCCTTGCATGGGTGCTTGGCGCTTACATGCGACAACAAATACTAGCAATAATAAAAAGAGAATATTCCGCATAAATAAAAAGCCCCAATCATGCCAAAGCAAAATTGAGGCTCGCTAAATAATGATTAACTGCTATGTTAAAAGACCTCCGTCAACTTGAATCGTTTGACCTGTCACATAAGATGACAAATCAGAGCCTAAGAATAAACAAACATTCGCAACTTCCGATGCCTCACCTCCACGCTTCAATGGAATTGACTTCTTCCATTCTTCTACGGTAGCCTCATTTAATTCACCGGTCATTTCTGTTTCAATAAAACCTGGTGCAATCGCATTGCAACGAATATTACGTGAGCCTAATTCCAAAGCCACCGATTTCGTAAAACCGATAATACCCGCCTTAGAAGCAGCATAATTCGCTTGACCTGCATTTCCTTTCACTCCTACTATGGAAGTCATATTTACAATTGAACCCGATTTAGCTTTCATCATCGGCTTAATCACCGCCTTGGTTAAATTGAAAACAGATTTCAAATTAACTCGAATCACTTCATCCCATTGCTCTTCTGTCATACGCATCAATAAACCATCACGTGTAATCCCCGCGTTATTAATCAATACATCAATTTGTCCAAAATCAGCTACGACTGAATTCACTAATTCTTCAGCCGCATCAAACATCGATGCGTCTGAACGATATCCTTTCGCTTTAATTCCGTAGGCCTCTAATTCTTTAACCAAAGCTTCCCCTTTTTCAACGGATGAAAGATAGGTAAACGCAACGTTTGCGCCTGCCTGTGCAAATTGATTAGCGATTGCCCGACCAATTCCGCGTGAAGCTCCGGTTACTAAAACGACTTTTCCTTGTACTAATTGCATGTAATAAATGGTTATTGTGTATTATTTCTTCTTTCTAACTAATGTTAATGTTTCACTATCAGCAATGAAATCAGCTTCTATTACTTCACCTTCAGCTAATTCACCTTTTAAAATTTCCTCTGCTAATGGGTCTTCCAAATACTTCTGAATTGCCCGATTTAATGGTCGCGCACCATACTGCGGATCATATCCTTTATCAGCTATAAAATCCTTCGCTTTTTCTGTCAATTCCACAGCAAACCCTAGGTTGGCCAAACGCGTCATTAACTTCACCAATAACAAATCGATAATCTGGTGTAAATCCACGCGCTCTAATGAATTGAACACGATGATATCATCCAAACGATTGATAAATTCAGGAGCAAAAGCTTTTTTTAAGGCATTTTGAATTGTTGATTTGGCCTGTTCTTCCATGTTGTCCACACGTGACTTTGTAGAAAAACCAATTCCTGAACCAAAATCCTTCAAATCACGTGCTCCGATATTCGAAGTCATAATGATGATCGTATTGCGGAAATCAACACGACGGCCTAAACCATCTGTTAAAATTCCATCATCTAACACCTGTAACAATAAATTGAATACATCCGGATGTGCTTTTTCAATTTCGTCTAATAGAACAACTGAATAAGGCTTCCGACGAACTTTTTCCGTCAATTGTCCACCTTCTTCATAACCTACATAGCCTGGAGGCGCTCCTACTAAGCGTGATACACTGAATTTCTCCATGTACTCACTCATGTCGATACGAACTAACGAATCTTCTTTATCAAACAAATAAGTCGCTAAAACCTTTGCCATTTCCGTTTTACCCACACCTGTAGGACCTAAGAAAATAAATGATCCAATTGGCTTATTGGGATCTTTCAGACCTACACGTGTACGTTGGATTGCTTTCACCAGCTTTTTGACCGCATCGCCTTGACCTATCACATGTTTAGTCAATTCTTGCTCCATTTGCAGCAACTTCTCGCCTTCTTTAGCAGCAACACGATTGACAGGAATACCCGTCATTTGCGAGATAACTTCCGCAACATGCTCCTCCGTAACTGTAAACTTCTGTTTCTTCGATTCCTCTTCCCAATTGGTCTTCGCTAATTCCAATTGATCAATCAATTTCTTTTCACGATCACGCAGTTGCGCTGCCTCTTCGTATTTCTGAGACTTCACTACTTGATTCTTCTCCTTCTTAACCACCTCGATTTGATTCTCCAAGGCAACAATATCGGCAGGAACCTGTATATTAGAAATATGTACACGAGCACCTACTTCATCCATCACATCAATGGCCTTATCTGGCAAGAAACGATCTGAAATATA
>DKIP01000039.1:48393-57900 GCA_002454335.1 Cytophagaceae bacterium UBA6715
TCTGAAATATAGCGATCTGATAATTTAACTGCAGATTCAATTGAATCTTGTGTATAAATCACATGATGATGCTCTTCGTACTTGTCTTTGATATTATTCAATATTTCTATCGTCTCGTCCACTGTTGTCGCATCCACCATCACCGTTTGAAAACGACGAGCTAAAGCACCATCTTTTTCAATGTATTGTCGGTATTCATCCAAGGTAGTCGCACCAATAACTTGAATATCACCTCGCGCCAGGGCTGGCTTAAACATATTAGAAGCATCTAACGAACCAGAAGCACCACCAGCACCCACAATCGTATGTAGTTCATCAATGAAAAGTATGACATCCGACGACTTCTCCAATTCATTCATCACGGCCTTCATACGCTCCTCAAATTGACCACGGTACTTGGTACCTGCCACCAAAGAGGCGATATCCAAGGTAACCACACGTTTACCAAATAAAACACGTGAAACTTTCTTTTGAATGATGCGAAGTGCTAAACCTTCAGCGATAGCTGTTTTACCTACACCAGGTTCACCAATTAAAATCGGATTATTCTTTTTGCGACGCGATAGAATCTGGGCAACGCGCTCAATTTCTTTTTCACGCCCAACAATGGCATCTAATTTACCTTGCTCCGCAATTTTGGTCAAATCACGACCGAAATTATCGAGTACAGGAGTTTTACTTTTTTCTCCAGCTTTGGCTGTAGAAGAACTACTCGAACCTCCTTGAGAACCTGAACCACCAAACAAACGACTATCGTCATCTGAATCATCCGTATCCGAACTTGCTTTTGGAGAGTTTTCTTGCGAATTGCTGGCTTGGAATTCCACCATTTCTTTGATCAAATCATAGTGAACCTGATATTTCTCCAAAATCTGAGTAGCCACATTATCTTCATCGCGCAAAATAGCCATCAACAAATGTTCTGTACCCACTAAATTTGTCTTAAAATATTTAGCCTCTAAATAGGTCAAACGTAATACTTTTTCAGCTTGTTTAGTTAAGGGGATATTCAACATACTCTGCTTGTCGAAACTCGAACGACTTGTCGATGCAGTAGCATGTTCAATACTTTGACGTAATTGATCTAATGAAACACCTGATTTGAGCAATAAATCTACACCTGGCCCTTCACCGTCACGTATAATCCCTAACATCAAATGTTCGGTACCAATGTAATCATGTCCTAACCGCAAAGCCTCTTCGCGAGCTAATGCAATTACTTCTTTTACCTTATTTGAAAACTTAGCCTCCATATTTCCCTAATTAATAATATTCAAAACGCACCTAAGCCTTTATTTGTTCAAACTCTTTTGTAAAATTTCACGCGATTCAATTCCATAATTCATAATTAAATCTAGCACGGATAAATTAGCAACAAATTCCGTGCCAAAACACTGTCTGTAGACCACTGGATTATAAATATTTCGCGTGGAATATTCCTTTTTTGAATCAATTGCGTTCCATAAAGAATTCACAGGCGCCTCATGAAATGTATCAGTGAAGCTAAATTGAGGTTTTTTCTGCAAAAAACGTGCAATTGTATTTAAAAATTGAATATTTAAATCTACTAAAAATTTACTTTTTTTTGCAAATATCTGATCGATAAATGGCTCAACATGTTCAAAAAATGGAGCCTTTCCATATGCTGCTTGAATAGCACCTTTATGTTTCCGAATCCAATCTTGTGAATAGTCAATTTGAACATCCTTTGTAAGTTGCTTACCAGAGGCAGTTCGAATAATGGGAATGCTCAATAATTCCACCCCATTAGCCCCTAAAATATAAGTTCTATTGCGATAGGTCTGCTTGGGGAAATACTCATAAACTTCAAATTTAATTTGAGGTTCAGCAAAAATAACCGCGCAATATTCTAATGAAGGTAAATACTGAATATCAATGTGCATTCAAAAAATAAGTGGATATTTGCAAAAATAGCAGATATAAGCGATTAACTCGACAAACTAGCCATGATGTTTTTTTACAAACTTTTAGGCCGCATGCCACTTTTCATTTTGTACACCCTTTCAACCGGTGTAAAATGGGTCTTTTATTACATCATTGGATATCGAAAAGTGGTTATAACTAAAAATATCTCAAACGCATTTCCAAACCTTAATCCCAAGGAAATCAAGGCATTAAGCTATCATTTTTATGGGTATCTAACTGACCAATTAGTGGAATTCTTTTATGGCGTATCTATCAGCCAAGAAGAGATGTTAGACCGCGTTCAAATGGTTAATGAACATTATATTTCCGATTACCTTAAAGCAGGAACGCCCGTTGTTCTCGTGGCTGGTCATCAAGGCAACTGGGAGTGGGCCATTCACCGACTAGCTTTATCTAAAAACCTATATGATGTTGTTTATCAAAAATTAAATAATCCGTCATTTAATCAATTTACGATGGAAGTGCGAAGCCGCTTTCCGGGTGTTACTTTGTTGGAAAAACGCGAATCCATTTTGGCTACTCGTGAACGAAAGGACATCCCAAGAGGTATTTGTTTAGCAGCTGATCAAGCTCCTCAAAAGCCTGAATCTGCGTATTGGACAAAATTCTTAAATCAGGATACCGCCTTTTTTACCGGCATGGAGCGATTTGCTAGGGACTATAATTATCCAGTCGTATTTGTGGAATTAATTCGCAAAGAACGCGGGAAATACATTATGAGTTTTGAACCTATCGCAAATCCGGATTACACCGATCTACCTAAAGGAGAAATAATTGAACGCTTTGCGCGTAGATTGGAGAAATCCATTATTCAATATCCCGAGCAATATTTATGGTCGCATCGGCGGTGGAAACACACAAAGCCAGATGCCTCACTGATTAAATGGTAATTAGACAAAATCGCTTACATCGCCGGCTCCTTCACGAATAATTTCGACGCTATCATCTGAAATTTCGATAACAGAAGATGGGAAATGTCCCCCATATTCGCCATCTAAGACTAAATCCACCTGATTTTCATAACGTTCAAAAATGAGGCTAGGATCCGTATATTCCTCTACTTCCAAACCGTCCTGTAGCAATGTAGTCGTCAACAAAGGATGACCCAATTGTTTGACAATGTCTAATATGGGTTGATAATCAGGAATTCTTATTCCCACCGTTTTCTTGCCTTGTACAAGAACCGATGGAACCTTCGAACTTGCTGGTAACACAAAAGTATATGGCCCTGGTAAATAGCGTTTCAATAATTTAAAAGCAAAGTCACTCACTTTTGCAAAGTTGGCAATCGAACTCAAATCCGCACAAATAAAACTAAAGCGGTTTTTAGCAGGCTTAATCAGTTTTATCTCACAAATTCGATTAACGGCTTGTTGGCTCTGAATCGAACAACCCATCGCATACATCGTATCCGTGGGATAAATAATCACCCCGCCTTTTTCAAGTACTTTGACCACCTGATCAATCAATTCTTGTGAATTATTTCGGTCGTATATTTTTTTGATTTCCGCTGCCATCTTAAAAGTTTAAAAAGAAATCGGAGCCCTGTTGTTCTTCTTCCAACTCTTCAATTTTAACTTGATCGATACTCGCATTGATCTCAAAACCGACAATCAAAATCAAGGCAACAAAATATAACCAAACCATTAAGGCAATTAGTGAACCGATGGAACCATATACTTTATGGTAGCTCGCGAAATTCACTAAATAATAAGAGAATAAATTCGAAATAGAAATCGTTAAAATAGAGGCTGTTATGCAACCAGCATTAAAAAACTTCCAGCGTTTATGTATCGCTGGCGCATAATAATAAATCAACGAAATCGTAAAAAAGAAGACCGAGAAGATGACAAAATAGGTTAAAACCTTCGTCAGATAAAACGTAAAATTGTATTCTAAAATACCTTCTTTGGCCAAATATTTAACAACAAAATTCCCTAGAATGAAAACCATAAAAGAAGTAATCAACACAAAGGTCAACAAGAAGTTTAAACCTACCGCAACAAGGCGCTCCTTAATAAAGCCTCTGTTCTCACTCGTCTTATAAGTCAAATTAAATGAGCGCATTAAGGCCATAATACCACTTGTACTCGCATAAAGCGCAAAAAAGAAACCAAAAGAAAGAACTCCTCCCCTTTTCTTATTGACGATTTCGGTAATCAATTCAGTTAAATCGCTTTGAAGATTTTTGGGTACTGTTGCCTTAATGAAACTGATAATTTTATAGTCCAGATGCTCTACGGGCAAATAAGGCAATAATGAAAACAAAAAGATAATGGTAGGAAATACCGCTAAGGTAAAATTATATGCCACAGCTGCCGCACGCACATCAATATCAAACTGAAAAATCTTTTGATATAAAATAGAGATGATGCGAACAAGCACATAATGCTCCTCGTATTCACGCCAAATCTGCTTTATTTCATTTAGTAAATTTTTCCTCATACTGAATAATAAGGCATTAATGCATTCATAATAAAATCAGGTGCTTTAATAACCTTTTTCGTCTTTAAATCCATGAAAACCAAGGTTGTCTTCCCTTCATTAATCAAATCTCCGGCCTCATTTTTAATCCGGTAAGAGAACACAATTTTAGCCGTTGGCAACATATCAACCTGACAAATAACCGTCAATTCATCGTCGTATAATCCTGGTGCAATAAATTTGGTATAATGTTCTGCCACTGGAAGTCCTATGCCATTGTCTTCCAAAGATTTATAGCTAACGCCTAAACTTCGTAGCGTTTCCACACGCGCGATTTCATACAAACGCGCATAATTACCGTAATAGACATAGCCCATTTGGTCGGTATCCGCATAACAAACTCGGTATTTAACAGCGTGTGAATACATCTTATTTAATTTTACGAGCGTCTAAAGCAGCTTGATATTTAGCCGCATTTTTCATGTGTTCTGGATAGGTTTTGGCGAAATTATGGAAACCTGAAAAATCCTCCTTCGCGCAGAAATACATATACTCGTGTTTCTCTAAATTCAATACTTTATCAATCACATCCACTGGAGGAATCGAAATAGGTCCTGGAGGTAAGCCACTATTCCGATAGGTATTGTAAGGAGAATTAATGGCCGTATACTTACCTGTCACACGTTTAATCGTAAAGTCTTTCCATGCGAATACGATCGTTGGATCCGCTTGAAGTGGCATTCCAGTTCGGAAGCGATTCCAATAAACACCCGCAATCCGAGCTTGCTCAGCAGATTCTTTACTCTCACCATATACAATCGATGCCAAAATACCCGTTTGAATAGGCGTCATACCCAAGGCTGATGCTTGACTAACACGCTTTTGATTCCAAAATCGCTTATTAGCCTTTTTCATTTTCTTCATGAAATCATCAAATGATGATGTCCAAAATACCTCATAAGTATCTGGTATAAATAAACATGCAATTGTTTCAGGGCTGTAGCCATATTGCTCGGTAATAGCGCTCGAATCCAACATTTTCATGATATAGGTAGAATCATAGGGTAATTGCTTGCCCAACTTGCCCGCAATGTCTTCCTTTAAACGAAAGTTGTTAATCGTAATTCGCAAGGCATCTTGTCGGCCGTTACGCATCTTACGCAACAATTCCCAGTTACCTGATTCTGGACCTACCACATAGCGACCTGGCTTCACTTTTTCAGCTACACCCAACACCTTTGCCAAGAAACGGAAACTTAATTTATCGCGTACGACATCATGTTTATCTAAACTGTCCAAGACTTGTTTAAAATCAGCTCCCTTAGGAATTAAAATAGCATAAGAATCCCCTTTCACATTAAAATTTGGCGTTTTGAAAATTTGCCAGACGTAATACGAAAACATCGCTGTCACCAACGAAAATACGAGGATAAAAATCTTGATTTTTTTATTTGATACCATACTTAAGCTATTTTAAAATCTAATGCAAAACGACTTGCTAAGCCTTTTAAGTCGGCAACAACAGGATCCAATAAAGGTATTCCTTCTTGCAGACGTTTCTTTTCTAATTCACGTTCAGGATCACCCGGAATAATAACCTTTTGCCCTTCTACTGCATCAGCAGCACGGAAACGTTTAATCCATTTATCCATATCGTCTTTAAACGCTTCAGCTGGTCGGAAAGCATCTATCCGCATGGCACCTAAAAAATGACCTGTTCCATTTCCCACCGTTTCACCTGCTTGCATAAATCCAGCCGTAGCAAACGGAGGAACCCAAGGACCAAAATTAGCACCAGAAAGAACTCCGGATAAAATATCGACAATGGCGCCTAAGGCATATCCTTTATGAGACCCATGCTCACGATCGCCGCCCAAAGGCAATAAAGCTCCCCCATTTTTAATCGCAAAGGCATCGTGGCAGGGATTACCGTCTTTATCTTGCACCCAACCCGAAGGTGTATCTAAACCTTTGCGTTGCAATATTTCTAATTTTCCGTAAGCCACAGCCGTTGAAGCGAAATCAGCTAAAAACGCAGGTTCTTCATTGGCAGGAATTCCTACAGCAATCGGGTTTGTACCTAATAATTTTTCCCGAGAAAAAGTTGGGGTCACTAACGGAGCCGCATGCGTCATAGCCCAGCCGATCATATCTTTCTCCACAGCCTTCATCGCATGATAACCCGCTATACCAAAGTGATTGGAATTCTGTACCGCAACCCAACCCGTTCCTGCAATCGCTGCTTTTTCCGTAGCAATTTCCATCGCCTTGGGAGCCACAACAAGTCCCAGACCACGATCGCCATCCACTAGAGCCGTAGAAGGACTCTCGTGTAAGATTCGAATCTGAGGCTTCGGATTTAATCGACCATTGTCGTATAAGCGAACATATCCCGCTAAGCGAGCTACACCATGCGAATCAATTCCTCTGGCATCCGCTGACACCAAAACATGCGCCGCTAAATCCGAATCCTGCTCGGGACAACCGATGGATTCAAAAACGGAACTGACAAATTGCTTGAGTTGTTTGTAGTCTACTTGCATAACAAAATTTAACAACAAAGATAAAAATAAGAATTGGGAAAAATTTATCAAATTTGTTCTAAAATCATCAACAAATGGAAATCAATCAATGGGTAAACTCAGCTTGGTTCTGGGTCGGAATTGTTTTAATAGCCGTTATCATCCGTGACGTATTCGTTCAAAAGAGTCACACCATCACACATAACTTTCCTATTGTTGGACATATCCGCTACTGGCTCGAGCAAATAGGTCCTGAGTTGCGACAATATATCGTTGCCAATAACCGGGAAGAATTACCTTTCAACCGACAGGAACGTTCTTGGATTTATGCATCATCCAAAAACGAGAATAACTTACAAGGTTTTGGAACCGACCAAGACTTTAATTCACCCGGTTATATCTTCATCAAGAATGCCATGATGGGTTATAATCCTCCGGCAGATCATCCAAGCAAGAAAAACCCAGGCGTTTTGCCTGCAACCAAGGTAATCGGGCAGTACCATAACCGTAAAAGGCCTTTTCGCCCTTATTCCGTTGTCAACATTTCGGGAATGAGCTATGGTTCCCTTTCAGCCAAAGCCGTTGAAGCATTAAACAAAGGAGCCCAATTAGCTGGCTGCTACCACAATACGGGTGAAGGATCCTTATCTCCATATCACCAGTTTGGGGCAGATGTTGTATTGAATATAGGAACAGCCTATTTTGGCGTAAGAGAATTAGATGGAACCTTTTCAATGGCAAAATTGAAGCAAAAAGTAGCAGAGAACCCTCAGCTTCGCGCCATCGAATTAAAATTGTCTCAAGGAGCTAAACCTGGTAAAGGAGGTATGTTGCCTGCCTCGAAAATCAACCAAGAAATTGCAGATATTCGTCATATTCCCATGGGCAAAGATGCTATCTCACCTGCATTTCATGCGCAATTCAGCAATGTCCCAGAAATGGTCGATTTCATAGAATCCATGGCCCATGAAACAGGCTTGCCCGTAGGAGTAAAATCTGCCATTGGAAAATTAGAACAATGGGAAGAACTAGCCGCCTACATGGCTAAAACAGGTAAAGGCCCTGATTTCATCACAATTGATGGTGGCGAAGGAGGAACAGGCGCAGCACCTCATGCCTTTGCAGATCACGTATCTATGCCTTTTACGTTTGCGTTTGCTAAAGTTTACCAGATATTCCAACGGCATGATTTGACCGACAAGATCTATTTCATTGCTTCCGGAAAATTAGGTTTCCCTGAAAAAGCCTTGTTGGCATTCGCCATGGGCGCCGATTCCATCAATATCGCCCGCGAAGCTATGATGTCCATCGGTTGTATTCAAGCACAAAAATGCCATACCAATCATTGTCCTACAGGAATTGCAACATCCAATAAATGGTTACAAGCCGGTATCGACATCACACTAAAAAGTGAGCGCTATTACCGTTATCATTACACCTTAGTAAAAGAAATAGCTGAAATCACACATGCGTGTGGCTATGAACATCCTTGCCAAATGACTATGGATGACATCGAACTTTCGATGGGCGACAACAACCGAACAATGACCTTATCCAAAGCTTATGGATATCATAAAACTCCAATTACTTATGATAATTTCAACGAATTACTCGCCTGCCCGCATTTGGGAGGAGCAAATGCAAGAAATCGTTTGGCCTGATAGACCTGTGGATTGAAGATAAACGATTATCTTTGCACCCATGTTATCAATATCCAATCTAAATTTCTATTTCGGTAGTCGGGCCCTATACGAAGGAGCCAATCTTCACATCAAACCTAAAGCGAAAATTGGCCTCATTGGGGCGAATGGTACAGGTAAATCGACCTTGCTTCGCTTAATTTCAGGTGAATACACGCCAGATGGTGGAAATATCTCAAAGTCGGGCGATTGTACCATCGGATTTTTAAATCAAGATCTACTCTCCTATCAAACGGATGATAGTATTTTGGAGGTAGCGATGCAGGCGTTTGGCCGCCAACTAGAACTTCAGAAGGAGATTGACCAAGTCTTACATAAGATGGAAACAAATTATGAGGACAAGGATGTTGATTTACTTGCCAAATTACAAGAGGAATTCGAGCGTTTAGATGGATATACCATTCAATCCAAAACCGAAGAAATTCTGGAAGGATTGGGTTTCAACACAGATGATTTAAATCGGCCGTTGCGTTTATTCTCTGGAGGATGGCGTATGCGTGTGATGTTGGCCAAATTACTTTTACAAAAACCTTCTCTTTTATTGCTTGATGAGCCGACCAACCACTTGGACTTACCGTCAATTGAATGGGTAGAGAATTACATACATGACTACGAAGGTGCGATTGTGGTCGTTTCCCACGACCGATACTTCTTAGATCGTACAATTGATCATATTGCCGAGGTTTCCGGTGCGAAAATCACTTTATATCCTGGTAACTATTCGTATTACACGGAGGAAAAATCCTTACGTAACGAAATTCAAAAGGGAGCTTTTGAAAACCAACAAGCTCAAATTCGTCAAACGGAGCGATTTATCGAGCGATTTAAAGCAAAAGCTTCCAAATCACGTCAAGTACAGTCACGTGTGAAGGCATTGGAAAAGATTGATATAATTGATGATGTCATCGATGAGA
>DKIP01000064.1:0-10853 GCA_002454335.1 Cytophagaceae bacterium UBA6715
TGCGACCCCGGCAGCGTCTACCTCCTACCTCGTCAAGTCAGGTACAACCTCATTAGTCCCCAACTGCACGGAAAAGTGTATGGTATTCGAAGTCACATTAAAAAACTTGATTTGATTCAACGCACTAGCGCTTACTGTGGAACCTACAAAAAAGTTTCCGGAAGTTCCACTTTGACCAGAAACGCGTAGCTGTCCATACTGATTCATGACGCCCGAGGAACGTAAAACGCCATTCGAGGATATAAATTTCGTGGATGTCGTCTTCAACATCCCCGAATGATCTAAACTTGGAGAAGAAGCGCCGCCCGCAATGCTATATACGCCATCCCATCCGTTTACGGTCAAGGTCTTTCCTGTCGTAAATGCCCCGGCTGAGGCAAAATTGATCATATGAGCTCCTGCTCCTAATTGCAAGGTGGAATTATCACTGATAAATAATTGCCCCAACGTTTCCGAATAGCCCTCCGTACTCAAGGTTCCCCCATTAAAATACACCTGACTCGCATTCGAAATCACTTGATTCCCACCCAACACCAATCGGCCCGCCGTGATTCGGGTCAGACCCGTGTAAGTATTCGCTGCGTTCAGCGTCATTTGGCCCAAACCCGTTTTATCCAAGCCCCCCGCGCCCGAAATAATTCCATTCACGATTAGATTCCCCGTCGACCCTGTTGTTCGCCCCACGGTCCACAAGGTACTCCCATTCGTAATGGTACCCGACACCGTCAAATCCGACTCCGTATTCCAATTGACCGCCGTACCTGCCAAACTAATATTCCCTGACCAGCTACTCGCCCCGTTTTTAGTCAACAACGCGCCATTGGCCGTAATCGCATTACTCGTGATGGTGAGGGTCTCCCCGGATACATTCAAGGCCCCATCCAACGTTAAATTCGCCCCAGATGCAATGACCGTTCCGGCTGAATTTGAACCTAAAGCCAAATCGTTTTTCAAAATGGTTTGACCCGACGCCAAGGTCGTTAATCCCGTATAGGAACTCGCCGCATTCAAATTTAGAATTCCCGTATTGTTCTTAGTCAATGTCCCAAGCCCGGTCGCAATCTCTCCATTAATATGCAAGCTTCCATAAACATAACATGTCAGGTTCGTATTTGTCCCCTGAATCGCCGGACCGGTCGGTGGATTGATACTTAAACTTGAACTTTGATGAACATAAATGGATGACGCTGCCGATAACATAAGCGTTCCGTTCCAAATATTCGTACCTGTGCTGGCATACAATACACCCATCGCCGGTAAACTACCTAATGTCAATGCTTCCCCCGTAACCGTTACACCATTCAAGCGCAAGCCACCCCCATCGGCAATTGTCCCAGCACTCGTAGATCCTAATGAAGCGCCATGGCTAATGGCTAAATTACCCCCACTAATCCGTGTCAAACCCGTATAGGTATTCGCCGTCGTGGCCAATGTGGTTGTTCCCGCCCCCACTTTTTCCAAATGAACTACCCCAAGCCCATCCTCAATTAAACCATCGTAAGTCGAGTTATTTGCCCCAAATTTTAAAGTACTCGCATTCAAACTACCATTCGTTATTTTGGCCGAGGAAACCCCTGTAATCGAGGCAACGGTATTATTAAATCCATTCAAATCCAACATCGTATTTGCCGCTAAAATGACATCACTCTTGCTCGAAATTGCTTCGGAAACATTCAACACCAATTTTCCCTCATTCACTGTCGTACTTCCCGTATATGAATTCACCCCTCCGAAATGGAGAACTCCAGCACCCGATTTGGTGAAATTATACCCACGAATAATCGCTCCTCCCACCAAACCATCGTTTACACCGCCCCCACTCGTGAGGGTCGTATTGCCCGTCATCAAGGTCACATTCCCTCCACCCGTATAACTCAATCCTCGTCCTAAACCCGCATTCACATTATTTCGTAAACTTAATCCCGTAGCACCACTCAAGGTGATATTACCCCCATTACCTCCTATAACGTTGTCCGAATCATAGCCCCCTTCCGAACTCAAGACCCCACCATAATCTATATGACTCGAGCTTGAACTAATACTTATCGCTCCGCCCTTGCCTCCCCAGCCACCATTTCCTCCGTTTGAGATAACCGATCCACGCATGTATACAATATTAACGGAACTAATCGATATCGCACCTCCCGTACCTGCCGTGGTCTGAAATGTCCGAATTGACGCCCCACCCGTAGCATCAAACACACTTCCGGCCGCCAAACTCACCGAACCACTAACCGCATAGGTCTGTGCTCCCCCATAGCCTCCGTTGTATCCTGCGTTACTCGGTTGGCTATTTTCCCAACCCTTCGTTAGTACTTGTCCCGTTCCCGCGACCACCAAATCTCCCCCAATGACCATCGTCACACTTCCCGTAGGATTCGTATTCGAGGAAAAGCTTGCTATTGATCCGCTTAAATCGACCACTGAATTCAATCGCACAATACTCGCCGCATTCAAAATCAAATTATAGGGATAAAGCTGTTGGGCCGACCGAATGGTCATATTAGCATAAAACTGAACGACCCCTCCACTCGTTATCCGCAACGAAGAGGTATTGCTTCCATTGGTCAAGCAATTAAGATTGGTTACGGGAGATTCAAAAACCATATTTCCCGCCTGCGTCCCGCCGGCACGAACCGTACTCACCTCCACAAAATAATAGGCCCCCAATTTATTCTGTAAATCCGTCGCACTCAATATCGCATTATCTGCTGTAGGATTGAAGCGGTAAACGCCACCGGGTGTCAAAGTCCACGTACCATTGCTACTCGTCGCAGCCGAAGTAATCCGAACATCACTATGTCCCGTGGCACCCGTGAACTTAAGGGAACCCGGAACTAATTCACCATCCGTTAATTGCAAGGCATTGTATTGAACTGCTGTACCCGCATGATAAAAAAACATTTGGCCCAAACGGTCCCGCGATAATGCTGCATTTGTACCCACATAAATCCGTCCCGCAGTGCCCGTTGATCCCGGATTTGCATAGCTTCCCTGCCAGCCGTTAATCGTCAAATAATGAAAATCAAACAATCCACTCAAACCACTAAATCGTAACGTATGCACCGAATTACCCAAGGATATACTCGAGAGCGTGTTAAGATTTAATTCAGCCAATGTTTCCGTGTAACCGCCAGTCGATAAATCCCCACCACTTAATTTTAACGAACTCACATCCGGAATGCGTTCATTATTTCCCAATAACAAAGACCCCCCAATGAGTTCGGTTTGGCCGGTGTATAAGGCCTCCCCCACTAATTCAACGACGCCACCAGGAGAACCATAGACTTTCAATCCATAGCTATTGGCAGCGATAGCAGGACTTCCGGTCAAACTTAATTTACCCGAGTAGCTACCAAGCCCAATCCCCACAGTTCCTCCCACGGTAATCGTCCCAGACCACACATTGTCCCCACTCACATTTCGGATGGCTCCGCCACTTCCTCCAATACCCAAACCGGATACCGTCAAAGATTTTCCGAGGATCGAGATTCCGCCTGTTAACTCTAAGGCAGCTTGATTAGCTACGGTGATTCCACTGGAAGTTGAACCCAAAGCGCCATTGGAACCGGCACGCAAAGTTCCATTCCGACCAGTCACTTGCGTCAAACCACTGTAGCTATTATTCGCTAATAAATAAATACTCCCACCTCCATCATAAGTTATTCCACCCGTACCTAAATTCATAGCTCCTCCCACACTCAAAATACCATATCCACCAAACCATAAACTTGCATTTGTTCCAGTTAGAACATTCGAAGCAGTCAAATTTAAAGTCCCGTTAAATACGGTCACCCGTACGCCTGACACCACCGATATTTCGCCAGCAAAACTATTCGTTCCACTTAAATTATAGAAAGCTCCCCGACTACCCGGTCCCACTCCCACCAAACTTAATGCTTCAGCTCCCACATTTATTCCACCGAAAAACTCCAAACATCCTCCTGAACTTACCGTTGTCCCTTGTTGCACAGAACCCAATCCTGTCGAATGGCCAACACTCAAAACGCCAGCATTTATAGTTGTAGGCCCCGTGTAGGTATTCGCGCCAGACACTGTCATCGTGCCAGTCCCATTTTTCACCAAACTCAATACCCCCACCCCATCTTCAATCACGCCAGTGTGATTTGTGGATGAATTATTTGAACCCACTGTCAACGTCACTGAAGCTCCCACACTATTGGTGATTTTCGCCCCCCCGTCCAAACTGGCCAATGTCAAGGAATTGCCAACTACATCAATCTCCGTTCCTGTACTCGAAGTTAAAGCCGTACCGGATGGGATCGCCCCGGCAACTGCTAAATAAAGTTTACCTCCATTCAACGTCGTAGTTCCCGAATAGACATTAACCCCATCTAAGCGCAATACGCCAGCTCCTGATTTGATAAAATTCGACCCACGAATGATCGAACCTCCCGCCAAACCATCGTTGACTCCACCACCCGTCGTCAAGGTCGTATTCCCCGTAGATAAGGATACGATTCCACCCCCCGTATAGCTCGTTCCTCGACCCCGACCCGCATTCACATTACTTCGAAGGCTCAAACCTCCTGGAGCGCTCAAGGTAATATTTCCTCCATTTCCCCCGATCACCCAGCCATAATCATTCCCCCCCTCCGAACTCAACACGCCGCTATAATCTAACGAACCATTCGAACTGCTGATTGACAAGTCACCTCCCTTCCCCCCATTGTTCCCATTACCTCCGAGCGATACAACGGATCCGCGCAAGGTGATCGAATTAACTGAATTGATCGTGATCGCTCCACCCGTACCCCCATTATTATTATACGTAGGCATCACGGCTCCTCCCCCCGTAGCGTCCAGGACACTCCCAGCCGCAAAATTCACAGAACCACTGACAGTGTAGGTTTGGCTCGCACCATTCCCTCCATTTAAACCCGAATAAGCACCTGTGGCATTGCTCCATCCTTTGGTCATTATCTGTCCGCTTGCGCTTACAATGAAATCCCCGCCAATCGTCATACTTAAATTCGCTGGCCGAACTGGACTATTCGTATTAAACACACTACCACCACTCAAATCCAAGACGGCATTGACGCGTACATCGCCCCCTACATTAAATAAGACACTACTGGGTCCTTCAGTGGTTCGAATTGCCATATTGGCATTGATTTGCAATTCCCCCGCACAGGTAATTCGAAAAGTAGATGAATTCGAATAATAATAGAAATTCAATTGGCTCACAGCGGCATCAACAAGTACATTCCCCGCCTGCGTTCCTCCAACCCGAGTCGTATTAATCTCTACAGATGTATATGCCCCTAATTTATTTTGTAAATCCGTTGCACTTAAAATGGCATCATCTGCTGTGGGAAAAAAGGTATTTGCGCCATTCGGGCCACTTCCCCAAATACCATTACTACTCGTAGCAGCATTGGTAATTCGAATATTGCTATGTTGAGCCAGCACGACAAAACTCAACAACCAAAACACAGCAACTAAATGGATTCTCATCATCATGACTTACATCAATAGTAATAATCCACTTGAATCCGATCGCCCACAACTAAAGTCGCCGCCCCATTATTCGTCGGGTTATAGGTCAAAGTTGTTCCCGAAACAGAGAGCGCCGTCTTCGAAATCCGAACTCCATTGATAAATAAACGAATCGTTGAATTGACATTCGGGGATTGTGTGAGCGTAAAACTTGTTTGACCTGCTGTCGCTACGGTGTACTCATCCGAGACAAATCGAACCAAACTGTAATCCATATTAATCGTCGCCTGGCTAACCGCATTCGTTCCATTTCCCTTCAGCATCCCCGTCAGCGTCGTGGCACCCGTTCCTCCTTTTCCCACCGTCAAACTTCCGAAAAACTTCGCATCGGTCACCGCACCATTCGCGATTTTGGCCGTACTAATTGCATTATCGCTGATCACCGGCGCCGCCGCAGTCGTCCCCGATCCTCCCAAATCACCCGCCAATTGAATCTTGCCTTTCGTGGTCGTATTCGCATCCACCACCGTGGCACTCGCCATCGCAGTCTGCACATAGGCCGTAGTAGCCAAGGCAGTCGAATTGTTACCGGAGGTTTGCGTTACGCCCGTCGTACCCGTGGGTAAACTCGGTGTACCCGAAAATACCGGCGAATTTAAATCCGCCTTATTGTTCAAGGAAGTCTGCGAAGCAATCCCCGACGTGGCCTGATCCACATAATCCTTCACCGCCTTCACCGACGGGTATTTGGCATTCGATCCGGCATCTGCCACTAAGTCAGTCGACTTATTCAGTAAGGATTCTTTCTGGACTAGGCCAGGTACTGTGGGTGTCGTCGCTGTACCTGCTAGATCACCGGCCAACTGAATTTTTCCCGTCGCAAGGGTCGTTGCATCGGGAACACCGTTGGAAATAACCATGGACATTGCATTATCGACATAAGATTTCACCGCACGCTGAGTCGGATAGAGGCTATTACTCGGATTTGAATTGCCTAAATCGATGGCGGCCGATTTATTGACCATGTTTTCATAGGTTCCGGAGAGATTGGCAACCGTACTCTGCGTAACATTTAATTGCGATTGCAAGGACCCGATTTGGCCTTGCATCGTAGAGGCCGTCGCTTGAATTTGACTCGAATTCTGCTGAATGCGTACATCATAATCATGCAAGGTAGTATTCACCTGCATCATGTCATCGGCTTGTTGCTTAAGCCGACTCGTTAATCCGGAAATCGACTGATCAATAATCCCAAAACGCGTCTTGTTTGCAGACTGATTCGCTTCAATCTTGGCGGAATTTTCCTGTACGCCCGTCAAGGCCGTGCCCATATCCTTCTTGATGGGATCCAAATCTTTGGGAATCAAATACCCCACATCATTTTTATACTGACTTAAATTCGTAGGAGAATCCCGAACATTTTTGTAATCCACTGAGGCAGCATAAAGCGAATAGGGACTAAAAGTCATCAGTTGATTACTTACTTCTGTATAATTTCCGGTGCCCGTAAAATTGACCGAGACCTGAAGTCGCTTTAATTTTTCATCCCAAACGATGGAATCAAATTGCGAATAGCGCACAGTCCCTGACGATGCGTTTGTACCCAAAGTTACCGTAGAGTTCCCCGAACCTATGATTAAATTTACCAGACCAAATTCATCCGTCTGTGTTTGATGAACTTCCTCGTAATCAATCCCTGCTTGTGAAATCAATGTAAATCGTACCCAAACCTTTCCTTTCGACAATGGCTGCCCAGCGATGACTTGCCCAGGAATTTCAATCGTGTTGGGATCTAAGATTACAGCTTGATAATTCAGGCCTTTTTGTTGGCCCAAAACACGCAACGAAAACAAAAGAAATAGTAGATACAGATACTTCATTTGATTTTCATTTATGGATTCAAGCTAATTCCCATCGAAATTGTCAGGGGTGACATATCCAATTTCCCCGTGGGACTTTGAGGAGCAAAAAGGCTTTCAGTCTTTCGAACTTGAACAAATGCGCGAATATTCGAACTAACGATTTTCGTTAGCTCCATCTGATATCCTGCGAATACTTTGAAGGAATTAAATTGACTATCCTGCGTCAAGGGATAATAACGATTGGATAACAGCTGGTTCCCGGCAATCAGTTGCTGGCCCATCACAACACCCGCTACACCCAGATCCCATCCTTTGTAAAAGGTATATTTGGGGCCTAAAGCCAACGAGAATCCGACAAAATCCGTTTGGTAAGAAAAGGCTATTTGCTGCACATCCCCAATGGCGTTCAGTTGGTGATAATTCAACCCTACTGCATAATTCAGTAGGCTCAACGACCTCGCTAGTTTAGGCCGATTACTGAAATAAATCGCCGACTTAGAAAACTTAGAAATCAAATGAGCTGTATCCACGAGCACATGTTCATGCGCAACTTCGACATGTAAACCCGACGATGGTTTCATCCAATCAATCAGCTTACCCTTAGAATTTTCGAATTGGTACGATGTGATGGCGGATCCGATGGACCATTTCCAAGATTGAGCATGCGCATGAAATGGCGCATGACACATATAGCATGTTATCAACAAAACGCCATAGAGGTGTTTCGCCAAGGCTTTATAATATTTCATCTATCAGAACTAGGATTGAGTTAAAATAAACATGACATTAACTCATACCTAGACAAGATAGCGATATTCAAAGAGTTTTGAAAAAGTTTACCAAGAAATTGATAAACTAAGCATACGAATTCAAGTTAAAAAACGTTAGCTACATGGGCACAACCCTGCCGGCGTCCACGGCAATATTTACCGCAAATCGATGTTATAATGCAAGCCCTTATTTTGACGTTGCGCCCGAGCATGTTTAATAATTAAATACGCGACATTGATCATATTCCGCAATTCACACAAGGGAACCGTAATACGCGATTGCTTATACAATTCTTCATGTTCTAAATAAATCAACTCCAAACGATCATAGGCCCGTTTCAACCGGCGATCTGTACGAACAATTCCCACATAATTCGACATGATGGACTCCAGTTCTCGAGTCATCTCGGTTACCAATACCAATTCCTCCGGATTTCGCGTGCCCGAATCATCCCAATCGGGAATACCAGCAGGTAAAACTTGGGTGCCATATTGGCTCACTGATTTTTCGAAAGCATTATGTGCATAAACGATTGCCTCTAACAACGAGTTCGATGCCAAACGATTCGCGCCATGCAATCCCGTATGCGAACATTCACCCGCGGCATATAGATTTTCTATATTGGTTTGACCAAAATGATCTACGATAATTCCACCACATAAATAATGTTGGGCCGGTACGACTGGGATCATGTCGGCCGACATATCCAATCCCAACTCCTTCAAGCAATGGGCATAAATCATCGGAAAATGCTGAAGAATTTCCTCCTTCGGAATATGACGGGTATCCAAATAGACGTGATCTACGCCATGAATTTTCATTTCGGAATCAATAGCGCGTGCCACAATGTCACGAGGCGCCAAAGACAAGCGCTCATCGTATTTCTCCATAAAAGTAGAACCATCTTGGTTCTTCAAAATACCCCCATGGCCACGAACTGCCTCGGATATTAAAAAGGATGGTTTCTTCCCAGGATTATATAATGCCGTAGGGTGAAATTGAATAAACTCCATGCCTTGAACAAATGCCTTGGCCCGATAAGCCATCGCAATTCCATCACCTGTTGCTATGGTCGGATTGGTTGTCGACTGGTAAACTTGACCAATTCCCCCCGTCGCTAGGAGCGTAGTTTTGCCCAAAAAGGTTTCCACTTTTTGGGTTTTCTTATTCAAGACATAAACGCCATAACATTGTTTGCCCGGGGTATCTTTTGTCACCTTATCCCCCAAATGATGTTGGGTAATCAAATCAACAGCAAAATAATGGGTAAAAAAATCAACAGATCCAAAAGACTTAACTTTGGCTAATAAAGCGCGTTCAATTTCATTCCCGGTCGAATCCTTATAATGCAAAATGCGCTTATCTGAATGTCCACCTTCTTTGACTAGATCAAAAGAACCATCCGACCTCCGGTCAAAATCTGTCCCATATGCTATCAGCTCACGAAGTCTTTCCGGCGCTTCCTTTACGACCATTTCCACAACTTCCTGATCACTAATAAAATCGCCTGCCACCATGGTATCCTTTATGTGCTTCTCAAAGGAATCGTCCGTATCCCAAACAGCAGCGATACCTCCTTGCGCATATTTGGTATTCGTTTCTTCTGCAACGGTTTTGGTAATCAACGCGATTTTAATGGGTATATTTTGCTCCTCGAAGTGTTGAGCAACTTTGACAGTATAGGATAACCCTGCTATCCCCGAACCAATCACAATAAAATCATACGTAGGCATCCTGTTTTCGATTTTCCTGCAAATTAACCAAAAAGCGCTTTGGAAAAGAAAAGTAGATAATTTATTGTAGCTTTGCATTTGAAAAAATTTAAACCCTTTAAAATCAATCTATCTACATGGAATCTTCCAACAACACTTCTAAAATTGCGTTGATTGTTTTAGCAGTCTTAACCGCAGTACTTGGTGTACTCTATTTCCGTTCGAATCAATTAAACAACGAACAAGCGACAACCATCGAAGAAAAAGCGACTGAATTAGCAAATACACGCACTTCGCTGGATTCTATCTCGACTCAATTGGATGCCAAAATCGCAGAAATCAAGTCTCTAGGCGGACAAGTTGCCGATTTAGAAGCTTTAAAAGTTCAATTGGAGCAAGATAAAGCATCGTTAAAACAAGCAAACCACGCAACAATCGCTTCCTATGAAACAAAAATCAAGGAATACAATTTGGTATTGACTCAAAAAGATGGCGAAATCGTTGAATTGAAGAAACAAAATGGAATTTTAACCGAAAGTAATCAAGTGTTGACAACGCAAAACACTAACTTGAATAATGAGAATTCCGGTTTAAAAAACCAAAACAAATCGTTGACAGATACATTAGCCGAAACAGCAGCTAAGAACAAAGAATTAGCGCGCAAGGTTAGTATCGCAGCTGCATTGAAAGCTCAAAATTTACGTGTACTCGCTGTGAATGCCAAAGGTAAAGAAACAGAGCGTGCGCGTTTAAATGGTAAAAAAATTGAAAAATTGAAAGTTGTCTTCACACTTGCTAACAACCCAATCACGAAATTAGAGAACAAAACAATTTATGTTCGTGTGATTGACGGCGAAGGCGCTACACTTTCTGATGAATCAATTGGTTCAGGAAAAGTGAATGTGAACGGCAAAGAAGTCATCTATACAACTAAACAAGTTATTACATATACAAATGACAACCAAGAAGTAAGCGTTGTTTACCCACGTGGTGGCGTTGCTTACAAACCAGGTAAATATACTGTAGAGTTAATCGCAGAAGGATTTAC
>DKIP01000064.1:10970-11233 GCA_002454335.1 Cytophagaceae bacterium UBA6715
GAATTAAGGGTTGATGCTATCAATTCGTAATTCTTACCTTTTTTTTTGGACAATAGACTTTAGACGTTGGACTGTAGAGACGCGATACTTCGCGTCTACTCCCCAGGTTAAAACCTGGGGTTATAACCCCAGACTTCAGTCTGGGGAATCGGTGTAAAGCGCCTCAGCAGGAACGAACGTCCAAAGTCAAACGTCTAAAATCCAGAGGCTATAGCCAAGAACCAAAAAACGAAAACTCTTAACTATTCACTCTTAATTCTAAA
>DKIP01000064.1:11310-20594 GCA_002454335.1 Cytophagaceae bacterium UBA6715
TCTTAACTCTTAACTCTTAATTCTTACCTCTTACCTCTTCTCCCACCACCACTTCGAAAAGCTCTTCGTAAACAGAATACTCGACCCAATCGTTTGGTTAATTTGATAAGAGTTTAAAGACCCCGCTAGGGAGGTTTGCACGTTGCGATTATAAGTCTTTAAGCGCAAGGAACCATCCCGATTCATAAACCATTCCAATGCCCAATCGCCGAGCAATAATTGAGGACTCGTCTGATTTCGCGCATCCGTAAATCCACCACTCCGCGTAATACGCAATCGGTCATTGACATTATACGACGCTCGCAATTGTAAATTTGACAAGATATCCTGATTCAAAACCCCACCTCCCAAATACACATCCACATTCAAATCCTTATCTATCTTGGAAGCTAAATTACCCAATTGATTCGACAACATTTCTGTAAAATTCCCCATCAAATTACTGATCGCTATACCTGATCCGCCAAAGGGTGAGACCAACTGACCGAACAACAAAACATTACTAACCTGACGTGTCAACTCCTGTTCATCCGTTTTAATCCGATTCGCAAAAGCCGTCACAGCACCATTTAAATGAACGTCTTTCGGGTAATCCCGAATGCCAATATCAAAGGTAATATTGGGTGATAACAAACGATTCTGCAAATTAATCGTCACATCGACGGGGTACCGACGTTTAAATTCCGGCATATTGCTCTTGTTTGTCGTATCCAACAGAATTGGGAACAAGGACGCATATTGGGTATAGACAGCCTTGATATCGACATTGGCCTCTAAGGGATCCCCTTTCCAGGATATCTTCGACCCGCGCTGAATGGCAAACTTTTTGTTAATCAAGTTCTGTAGCGTAAATGTATAATCACCCTGATCAATGGCATAATCCCCATTCATCTTAAAATCACCCTGCTTGTCCAAGGTCATTTTGATATTACCCATCCCATACACCCGCATGATATCGCCCTTCTTCGCATCAAATTGTACCTCGCCATAAGCCTCAGGGGTCAAAGCCAAATTAAGATCCATCGTAATCCCATCTTGCTTCAATTGATTCACCAACGGTTTTTGATTCAACTCAGCCGCCGCGGCTAAAGTATGACTATAAAAGGCATAATCCCCTTGATCCATTTGTTCATATTCGCGGTCCAATGGAATGAATAAGCGTGTCCCGCGATCACTTTTTAAATCTGCAGAAATGACTAAATGATCCACCGTTCCGCGTATAGCAAAGGGCCCCGTGGCATAACCTGTTCCATAATAAATCGACTTCGACGTTCGTAATGTATTCAACAACTTGTAACGACTAAGATCGGCTTTTAAATCCAATTCAAACGGACCATTTTTCGGAAAAGCAAGTAGTGCATTCATCCTTGCTGTGTTCCCTTCGGGATCTTTCAACAACCAGTTTTGGCCTACAATCTGTCTAGCATTAAACAGCACAGTATCCGCAAATAGGATACGCGTATTCAAATAATCAAAAGTCGTTTTTCCATTACGCACAATGATTTTACCATCCAAAATGGGTTCCTGGAATCGACCTCCTATTCGTAATTCGCCCGAGGCTTCCCCACCCAAATCCGAGAAGATTCCTTTCGCAAAAGGTTCCAATATCTGCAAATTCGTCTTATTCAATTCGGCACGAACATTCAATTTCTCCGACTCCTCAAAAGGGCGATAGGTTCCACTCACTGACAACACCGATTCCCCCAAACGATTTAAGTGATAATTCAAATCCATCAATTGCGAAGCTGCCTCATAGGTTCCTACGCCTTGAAAATCACCGATGTAAAACTTATCCAATCGCAACGAATCCAATAACAACCAAGAGTCCAAATGCGTATTTTGATACCAATTTTGCAAACTAAATTCAGCATTCATTTCGCCCTGAACCTTGGTTGCAAAGAGCGGAGCAAGTGTTCCCAATTGGAACTTATTGACCTTCAACTTCAAGGTTTCCGTTGAATCCATGGAGATACTTCCTTGTAGGGCAATCGACTGTTTTTTATTCGATATCAACACATGCTCAGCACGCAAATCCTGGCCTTGAATCCGAACTCGATTCTCTGGGTCAATCGACCAATCCTGACCTAAAATACGAACATAAGAATCCTTAAATTTCAAAGACAATCCATCCTTTTCAAATTTCCAAAGCCCCCCAAAATGCGCCATATTTTCTTCGCCTTGTTGCTTAAAATCTAAGCCAAAATTGATGCGATCTTGATCCCATAGGGCATCCAATTTGAAATTTTCCGTAGGCGTTAAAAAATTCAACTGTTGCTTCCGAGATTGAAAAATCAAGCTAGAAGATACCTCTGGACCTCCCAAGTATTTCGAGCTTTGAAAAGAGAAAACCGATTGATAAAACTTGTATCCACCCATAATGAGTGTGTCGGGATATGCCTCTAAACTTACCTGAAAACTGCGTCCTTTGGACACATTTCCAGAAAAAACGGTATTATGCCCAACACCGAGTGAAGGATAAAAGCGCTTCAATAAAGGTGCCACATCATGGCAAATAATCGTAAAATCAGCACCGTATTTATTATCCGTATCATGCATTTTTCCAGCATAATAGGCTTTTCGCTCCATGTCATTTTTCTGGAAATACAATTGATACTCCTCCCACAATTGAAGCAATTCTGCTTGCATCTGACTCGGCACAAATTCCCCATTCACTTCCACAGAAACAAAAGGCGAATTCAACACATAATGCCGTTTGGAACCGGAACGATTCTCCGCATTAAACGTCACCATATCCATCGCCAAATCTTCCATATTGGGCTTTTGAATAAATACGTCCTGGAAAAACCCACGCCCCATTAAATCATCCACATTATTCAATGCCAAATCAATATCAATAGCTGACTTAATTCGAATAGGTTCTTTCGTAAAATGCAAGGCCGCCAAATCCGCGCGCTCCACTTTCCCTTCCAATTGATAGCTAGGCTTTGCTTGTCGCAAATTGATTTCCCCTGCCAAATTAGCCACCAAATGTGTATCCTTGACTGCAACCGTTCCTTTAAACAATTGCTTCTGCAAATTCCCCTTTAAGCTCACGCGTTTGTACGCATAGCGATTGAAGTTAATCTCCGAAATCATGCCATCGAAATCGACATTTGCCGATTGATTCGAGAATCCCGTCCCTTTGATTTTAGCAGCCAAATCAATCGTGCCTAAGTAAGATTCTAACGCAAGGAGTTTGCCCAACTTAAATTTTCGTAGAGCAACGCTTCCATCATACGCTGAAAATGCCATTGAATCTTTCAATCGCATCGATACATCGCCTTCCATGTAGCCTAATCCCGTATTCGCTTGACCCGAAGTCCGGAAATTCATGTGCGTGCCATTGAACTTCCCAGCAAAGGAAACGGGGCCCAAAATACGCATTTTGTCAGACGCTGGCTTCGAGATAAAAACCGCCAAATCTTCAGGAATAAACAAAGAATTTCGCATGTTGAAATCCATTTGTGTCCTCGGAATTTCCGGCAAACCTTTGAATGAAAAATCACCGCGGAGTACACTCTTTGACCCGAATCCCAGAGAAAAATTCTTCAAGGCTAAATCCCGGACCGTACCATTTAATTTTCCAGTTGCGGTATACACGCCTTTGTAAGGATACATCGCCTCAATGAATCGCCCCACATCATCCGAATTCAAACGTGTTTTGACCAAATTTGCTTGCATGTTGGCCTTATCAAACCATTGCGTCAAATCCTCAATGTGCTTGTAGTTAACCAAAAATTGATTCGCCACATAGGACTCATTCACCGCTAAATCCAATCGGTCAAAGCGCATTTGCTTATCACAAATCATAAAATGCGTATTCATGCGCTTGACTTGTAACCGTGTAGCCTCATGTTGCGCCTTAAACCCAACCGTTTCCAAGCCAATGGTATCACCATGGGCATAAAACTGCTTCACCCGGGAATTAATATGGGAAATAGCAAAGTGCGACAAATCAAAATGCGTTGAATTTCCTCGATTCGGCTCTTGCTCATCATCCAATAAAAACTGCCCATCCACAACCTCTGCCTCGCGAATGACAAACATAGATGCACCCTTGGATGGCCCTGGCGAAATCCGATTGACCCAAGCGATAATTTGATCCGTAAAGTGATTTAAATTGACTTGGCCATGCTTTTTTTCAAGAACCAAATGAACCCTAGGCCGCAATAATCGAGCATAATCTAACGTAGGCTGATCACCCCCAAAAAAGAGATCACTGATACTGAAATTTACATCGAGATGCTCAATGTAAATCATTTCCTTACCCCAAGGGTCCTGAATCTTGAGCCCCGACAAACTTAATTCATCGAAAAACTTGACTTGAATTCCCTTAATTTCAACGGGATAGCCCAATTCACGCTCAATAGTGGGCGTAAAATAATTGGCTAAAAGCATTTGATTGGCAGGTGCCCGAAGCAGCAAAATACAGGTAAAAACAAGCAAAAAGATTCCTACCAACCCGTATAGGATCGCTTTAGCGAGGATCTTTACATATTTTACCATGTTTACTTTTTTTGCCCTATTTTTGCAGACAAATGGTCCTACTAGCAATCGAATCTTCTTGTGACGAAACCTCCGCAGCCGTAATGATTAACGGAGAATTAAAGTCAAATATTATATCAACCCAACTCATCCATACGGAATGGGGTGGTGTTGTACCCGAGTTAGCTAGCAGAGAACATCAAAAAGCGATCATTCCTGTCGTTCAAGAGGCGCTGCAAAAAGCAAATATAAACAAAAATGACCTGAATGCCATTGCCTTCACGCGTGGCCCAGGTTTATTGGGTGCACTGCTCGTAGGAACATCTTTTGCGAAGTCTTTAGCCTTATCCTTGGACATTCCATTAATCGAGGTTAATCACATGCAAGCGCACGTTTTGGCCCATTATATTGAGGAACCCAAACCGCAATTTCCCTTTCTCTGCCTGACAGTAAGCGGGGGACATACGCAATTGGTTTGGGTCAAAGATGCCCTACACATGGAGGTCATTGGCGAAACACAAGACGATGCGGTAGGAGAAGCTTTTGATAAAACCGCTAAACTCATCGGCCTACCTTATCCAGGTGGACCTTTAATCGACAAATTAGCGCAAGTTGGAAATCCGGATCGCTTTCCATTTTCATTAGGCGAAATGCCTGGTTTAAACTTCTCTTTCTCAGGAATCAAGACACAAATTCTTTATTTTCTTCAAAAAGAAACCCAAAAGAACCCCGCTTTTGTAGAAGAAAATAAGGCCGACATCTGTGCCTCCGTTCAGAAAAGTCTCATCGATATGCTTTTACGTAAAGTGAAGAAAGCGATGAAAGAAAAAAACTGTCAGCAAATCGCGATTGCTGGCGGCGTATCTGCAAACTCAGGACTCCGTAGCCGACTGCAAGAAATGGGCGAAAAGGAAAAATGGGATGTGTTTATCCCCGCCTTTCAATACTGCACAGACAATGCGGGCATGATCGCCATGGCAGGTCATTTCAAATACGAAGCGGGAGAATTTACGGATCAGGATGTGGCGCCTTTGGCGAGGTATTCGTTATGATTTCTCCTTCGGGGTTTATTACCCCAGGTTTCAACCTGGGGCTCTACAGGTTTCAACCTGGGAACCGATGCGAGGCGTCGTTACACCAAAGACTTCAACGCATTCCAAAACGCCAACTTCAAGGCCTTGTCCTCATCCGTCAAGGTTGAAATCAACCGCGGGAAATAATAAACCTTACTCGAACCTAGCTGCTGAATTTGATTCGCTTGCAGACCTGCAAGACTTTGTTCACCCAAGAAAATATACCGAGTTGGCGCTGTTTTTGAAACAAATTCCTCCAAAGAAACCTGAATTTGATCCACTTCCATAATAGACCAATCCCCTGGCGGTAAGGTCAACGGGGGTGCCGAAAAGATTAATTGCAAACGGGATTTTTCCGCTTCGGTGATGGCTCCTATGACCAACCAAGGACTAGTGATAGATGGAACACCCACCTCAACTACCTCCTCTGCAAGTAAAACAGGAGCTTGATCTAGCTGCTCCAATGGACGCTCCGACGTGACCCAATAAATCACCTCGTTCTCATATAGAGCAGCTAAATCAATTCCCTCTGTCATCTTATGCTAAAGAACCGCGCAACACACAAGCCTCACGATCCGGGCCTGTTGAAATAAAGTTGATCGGTAAATCTAAATGCTTCTCTAAAAATTCAATGTATGCCGAAAGCTCAGCAGGCAATTCCTCAAAACGACGCATGCCTTCTAATGAGCAATTCCACCCTTTCAAAGTTTCGTATACCGGCTTCACTTTGATGTCTGTAATCTCAAATGGAATTTGATCTGTAATCGTACCATCTGGCATTTCATATCCTGTACACACTTGAATTTCTTCAAAAATATTCAAGACATCCGCCTTCATCATAATCAATTGAGTCACCCCATTGATCATCATCGCATATTTCAAGGCAGGTAAATCGATCCAACCACAACGACGCGGACGACCGGTTGTTGAGCCAAACTCACGACCTTCTTGGCGCATGCGCTCACCCACTTCATCTTCTAATTCCGTAGGAAAAGGACCTGAACCCACGCGCGTGGCATAGGCCTTAAAAATACCAAATACCTCACCGATGTTCTTGGGTGCTACACCTAAACCTGTACAAGCTCCCGCTGTAATGGTATTCGATGAAGTTACGAAGGGATAAGAACCAAAATCAACGTCCAACAAAGATCCTTGGGCACCCTCGGCTAAAATCGTCTTACCCGCCTGAATCGCATGATTCACCGAATATTCCGAATCAACCAAATGAAACTCCTTCATAAACGCAACCGCCTCAAAGAACTCCTTCTCTGCCGCAGCTAAATCATAATCAAATTGATAGACATCCAAAATCGCCTTGTGACGAGCTACCAAGGCATTGTATTTCGCCGTAAAATCCGGTGAGATCATATCCCCCACACGCAATCCTTGACGTGAAATTTTATCTGTGTACGTAGGTCCAATTCCTTTCAATGTGGAACCAATCTTCGCATCTCCTTTAGCCTTTTCATACGCTGCATCCAACAAACGGTGTGTAGGCAAAATGATCGAAGCCTTCTTCGAAATCTCCAAATTCTTACGTAAATCCAAGTTGAAATGCGCCAACCCATCAATCTCCTTTTTGAAGATAATCGGATCTAAAACCACCCCATTTCCAATAATATTCTGAACTTCTTGACGGAAAATTCCCGAAGGGATTTGATGCAAAACGTGCTTAAAACCATCAAATTCAAGCGTATGACCCGCATTCGGTCCACCTTGAAAACGCGCAACTACCTGGTAACGAGGTGCCAAAACATCCACAATCTTTCCTTTTCCCTCATCGCCCCACTGTAAGCCTAATAATACATCAACTGCCATAATATGAATATAAATGATAAATAATTACTCGGATGATTGAGCCTGGTATTGATCCCGAAACTCACAATTTTTCTTCGTACACGATCCGTAAAAAATCAAGGAGTGATGCATCACATTAAACTCAAGCATCTCCCCCACCAAACTCTGAATCGTCTGAACACGCGGGTCACAAAATTCCGTCACCTTGTGACAATCCGTACAGATTAAATGATCATGCTGCCGACGGCCATAGGACTTCTCAAACTGCGCCTGATTACGCCCAAATTGATGCTTGACTACCAAATCACATTCAACCAACACATCCAAAGTATTATAAACCGTCGCACGCGACACCTGATATTTCTTGTTTTTCATGGAGATATATAACTCCTCCACATCAAAATGATCATCGCGCAAATAAATCTCTTCCAGAATAGCAAAACGCTCCGGCGTCTTCCGCAGACCCTTATTTTCTAAATAAGCTGTGAAAATCTTTTTAACCGAATCGAACTTCTCTATTGCTGCAGACATTATTGAAAAAAAAACAACGTAAAATAAGCAAAAAAAACGGAAAAATGCTACTTAATCTTCCCGCGCAACCTCAATAACTCCGGCGACCATTTCCAACTCCGAAACCAAATTTTCCAAGTGTGACGTATCCTGAATCATCAAAGAAATCTTACCTTCAAATAAACCATCTTTCACCCCGATCGACAGGGCGGTAATGTTCACCTTCAACTCATCCGAAATCACCCGTGTCACATCATTCACCAAACCTACTCGGTCAATGCCTCGTATGATTAAATCAACCACAAAGGACATCTGTATCTGACTTGTCCACTGCGCCTTAATCACGCGATCACCATGCCGAGACAATAATTCAGGCGAATTTGGACAGGTCGTTCGGTGAATCTTAATTCCCTCATTAATCGTCACAAAACCGAACACCTCATCACCGGAAATCGGATTGCAACACTTCGCCAAGGTATAATCCACCTTGTCCATGTCCTCTCCAATCAACAAAATATCCGACTCCTTACGCCCCTCCTCTACCTGTTGCATACCCTTCTTAAAGGATTTGCTATCTACAATCGGAGCCTTAATGGCCTTCTCCGCCTGCTTCCGCTCATGCATTTCTTTGTCGGACTTCCAGTGCTTCAACTGATCAACCGAAATATAGGCCTTCCCAAAACGGTAGAACAAATCATTCGCATCCTTTGCATTGAAATAAGCCCGCAATTGATTCGTAATTTCCAAGGTCAAATTGGGATAACCCAAATGCTTCAATCGCGCCTCGACAACATCTCTTCCTTGGATCAAATAGCCTTTATTGTCCTCTTTGATGCAGTCTTTGATCCGCGCTTTGGCCTTTGTTGTAGTGACTATGCGCAACCAGTCTTCCGATGGCTTTTGCTTGGAGGATGTTAATATCTCCAACTGGTCTCCATTGCTCAGTTTATGCGACAAGGGCACCAATTTGCCCCCCACTTTCGCTCCGATGCAATGTGAACCTACCTCCGAATGGATCTCAAATGCAAAATCCAAGGCAGTCGCTCCGGCTTGCAATACAATAAGTTTTCCTTTGGGTGTAAAGACAAAAACCTCTTCGTGATAAAGGGAATTTTTGATATCATCCACTAATTCCACCGCCGACTGGCTCTTATCGTTCATTTCCAAGGCTTCGCGGACTTGGCTCAACCACGACTCAAATGCCTGCGAAGTTCGCGTATCTGTCCCCTTATATTTAAAGTGCGCCGCAACCCCCTTCTCAGCAATCTCATCCATACGCTTTGTACGAATTTGCACCTCTACCCAGCGACCTTCTTTATCATTACCAAAAGGCATACTCATCACCGTCGTATGTAGCGACTCATAACCATTCGATTTAGGCGTAGAAACCCAGTCCTTCAAACGGCTTGGATTAGGACG
>DKIP01000064.1:20753-20968 GCA_002454335.1 Cytophagaceae bacterium UBA6715
TTGTAAATGGAATAGATGGATTTCGGTCGGCCCTTGATGGTATATTTCATCCCCCGCTCATCCAAAGATTTCTTGATCGGACGAATAAATTGATCCACAAAATTCTCTCGATTTTGCTTATTCTCCATCAATTTATGCGCAATATCCTTGTAAGCCTCCGTCTCCGTAAACTTCAAGCCCAAATCCTCTAACTCCGTTTTAATCGCATTCAATCC
>DKIP01000064.1:21128-30461 GCA_002454335.1 Cytophagaceae bacterium UBA6715
ATCACGCGAATATCATCCGAGAGTGTCAACAACATCTTCCGGAAATTTTCGGCTTGCTGGGACGTTCCATACTCAAATGTCCCCGCAATCTTGGTCAAGCCATCTATAATTTGCGCAATCTTAGGATTGAACATCTTTTCAATTTCCTGCAAAGTCGTATCCGTATCCTCCACCACATCGTGCAACAATGCCGCGATGATCGATGTAGGCCCAAGGCCAATTTCCTCCACACAAATTTGAGCGACTGCCAAAGGATGGTAGATATACGGCTCCCCGGATTTACGGCGCATTTCTTTGTGGGCTTCCGCCGACAATAAAAATGCCTTCTTGATTTCCTTGGCATCATCGTCTTTTAAATACGGTTTGGCCGTACGCAAAAGCTTGCGATAACGCTTCAGTATTTCTAGTCTTTCTGCTTCTAAATCGATCTTCATGACACTATTGAGCTTGAATTAATGCGACGGCCATCGCCGAAATTCCTTCTTGTCTTCCTACAAAACCCAAGCCCTCCGAGGTAGTTGCTTTGACCGAAATTTGTTCGATGTCAAGCTCCATCACAAGGGCTAAATTCTCTTTTATCGAAGGAATATGCGGATTTAATTTCGGTTGGTCCAATACCACCGTCACATCCACATTACCTACTTCCCAACCTTTTTCCCGAATCATTTCCATGACTTTTTTCAACAACAAAGTGGAAGCTACTCCCTTCCACATCGGGTCTTTATCTGAAAAATGATATCCGATGTTTCGCATATTCGCGGCACCCAATAGCGCATCACACAAGGCATGGCAAACCAAATCCGCATCCGAATGACCCAATGGCCCAAAATCGCTTGGAATTTCAACGCCCCCCAAAATAAATGGCCGACCTTCTACCCATCGATGAACATCATACCCTTGTCCTACGCGTATTTTCATGATTATCCTTGTTTTAGATAAAGCAATGTGTTCTTTTTTCCTTGGACAAACAGCTTGTTCGCCCAATCTTGTATTTCTTTCAATTCAACGGCCGCAATGTGCGCCGCCTCCGTATTCACAAAATCAACATTCCCTGCATTCGCCGCCATCGCTAAATTCATTGCACGATTCAACACTTCCACCTCTCCAAATACCAAGGATGCCTCCGCTTGATTTTTCACGCGTTGCAAACCTTCTGCATCAATGCCTGTTTTTACAAAATCTTGAATAGCTTCAAGCAGCAATTTTTCGGCAGCTGATACATCCACCCCTTCACAAACTTGACCTGAAACGACCAATAATCCCGGGTCCATCGAACCCGTCAATGAGGCATGCAGCGAATCGAAAATTCGTTGGTCTTGCACCAATGCATTATACAAAAACGAGGACTCATTCCGACCTAATAAATCAGATAACAAGTCAATCGCGTGATATCCTAGTTCGTAACGTCCCACAATAGGGTATGCGATATAAATGCGATTAGAAGGAACATCGGCCTTGATTTCCATGCGTCTATCTTCATCCTGAACCGGCTCCACCGGCAAATTCCGCAACGGCTTCACGCCTGCCGGAATCGGCCCAAACCACTTTTCAGCCAGTGTTTTCACGGATTCAAAATCTACCTTTCCCGCAACCACCAAAATCGCATTACTTGGCACATAGTACTTTTGAAAAAAAGCCTTCACATCTTCCAAGGTGGCCTCTTCGATATGCTTAATCTCTTTACCGATCGTCGCCCAGCGGTAGGGATGTTGTTGGTAAATCAAAGGACGAAATTTCAACCAAACATCGCCATAGGGCTGATTCAAATAACGCTGCTTAAATTCCTCAATCACCACTTTGCGCTGTACTTCCAACGATTGCGGATTAAATGCGAGCGACAACATGCGGTCGGACTCCAACCAAAACGCCGTCTCCAAATTTTGGTAAGGCAAGGAGATGTAATAATTCGTTAAGTCGGGAGTTGTAAAGGCGTTGTTTTCGCCACCCACCGACTGCAAAGGCGCGTCATAATTGGGAATATTCACCGAACCTCCAAACATCAAGTGCTCAAATAAATGCGCAAAACCCGTACGTTCAGGATCCTCATCCCGTGAACCCACATCATAAATAACATCCATCACGGCAAGTGTCGTGCTGGCATCCTCATGCACAATTACTTGAAGACCATTGGATAAGGTGAATTGTTGGTATGAAATCATGAGGCGTGAGCGAAATTAAAATAGAAACAAAAGTAAAAAATTAGGCCTAAAAACCACAGAGCTTCCTTATTTTTACGCATGCGTTTTATTATTCTTTGCCTTTTCTCGTGCATTAGCTTTTTCGGTCAAGCTCAGCTCCTACAGGATCCGCAAGCACGCAATCGCATCGCGCAAGGATTAAATCACATGTATCGATACGACTTCAAAGAATCCACAGAGGACTTTAACGCGATCAAAGCCGCTCACCCCAAACATCCAGCGGGTTACTTGCTATCGGCCATGCAATATGAGCAGCAATTTTTCCCTTTGAAAGATCATCCTGCTCAAAGCAGAGCTTATTTAGCCTTTTTGGAATTAGCCTATAATCTAGCCCAGGAAGCATTTGACCGGAATAATAATGATTTGGAAGCCTCCTTTTTTTGTACGGCTTCCTTGGGATTTTTGGCCGCATATGAGGCCGATAATCAAAACTTTATGAAGGCTGTTTCTTATGCGAGAAAGGCGTATAGCTTCATGAAAATTGGGATTAAGAATACGGAACGCCAACCGGAATTTTTATATTCTTCAGGTATTTACAATTATTACCGCGTTGCTTACCCGGAACTCCATCCCATCATCAAACCCTTGATGTTCTTTTTCGAAGAGGGAAACAAACGCACCGGGTTGGCTATGCTCGAGGCGGGAACCCGCAAGACAATTTTTGTGCGAAATGAGTCCTTGTTTTATTTCAGTTATATTTTCAACAAATATGAAGGAACACCTCACAAGGGATTGCCTTACAACACGCAATTGATTCAACAATTTCCCAATAACCATTGGTACATTCTTCAACGGGCTGAATTGTTGACACTTTCGGGACAATACGAGGCGGCAGATTCATACATTGACCAATTGGAAAAAATAAATTCCCCCTATTTCAAAGGTGCAGCACATGTGTTTCGGGGAATGCGAGAGGAATTTGGGAACAAACGCTATGCGGCAGCGGAAGCCTATTATGCCAAAGGGCTGACGCATCCCTGGGAAGAGCGATTTACCAAAGACATCCATGGCCTAGCCTTGTTGGGCATTGCCCGACTTGAAATCAGAAAAGGGAATAAATCCAGAGCGATGCATTTCGCGAAAAAAGCGGGGGATTTTGTCGAGTACAAAAACTCAATCGAAGAACAAAAAAGACTGCTTAATCTTCGCTAGCTATAACCGCTTGCTCATATGCAAAGGTTTTTTCAAAGGCCTCCGTGATGGGAGTCAATTCAAACGGAATATGTTCGCGCAACGCTGTAATGTCCAAGGAAACTTGTTGGACGTCCGTCGGCATCGCTTCCATAAACTCCACCTGAAAATGCGGAACTTTGGTTTTAACCAAGGCAATAATTTCCAACAACGACATCGTCTGACCCGAGCCTATGTTCAAGGTTTGATTACTAACCCTAGCCTTAAACAAATCCATGATGGCACGCGAGATGTCCGCTGCGAACAGGTAATCTTTGGCCTGTGAACCATCGCCCCAAACGACTAAACTTTCCCTGCGCAAAGCCTTACGAATCGCAATATTAATTACCCCTTGCGTCGTAGACCGATGATGTAAACCAAAAGGATTTGATAAGCGCAAAATCAAGTAATTGATTTGATATAGGTTCGCATACAAGCGAATGTAATGCTCGACAGCTAGTTTAATAATACCATACGAGCTAATCGGTTGGCAGGCCTGCCACTCCTTTTTATGCGTAGGTAATTCGTTCCCATACACAGCCCCACCCGAAGATAAATACAATAAATTCGTGCAAGCAAACTTTTTCATTACCTCCATCAATCCGATGGTAGGCAATAAATTGGTCTCTATATCCCGTTGGATATTTTGGGTCGAAAGCGCTGGAATGATGGAACTCGCGAAATGAAAAACATGCGTAAAGCGATGCGATTCAAACAAATGCGTCAAGGTATTCACATCCGAATAATCCCCTTCCACGAATAACACATCCGGAAATTGGATTGAAGATTCTGGAATCATCTGGGATAAAACGACCATTTCAGGTGCGCCATCCAAGACATGTTGCTGCACATAATCCAAGAGATTAAAGCCTAAGAAACCGGCACCGCCAACAACGAGAATTTTATCCATGCGTTTTTAATGTGAAGCAAAAATAGGGTAAATTCGTATAAAATATAGCCCTATTATGAATTTGCTGATTGCCCGATCGAATTTCCATTCTTATTCCGAGACCTTTATCGACGAGCAAATTAAGCAATTAGCCCCTGCCGAGGTGCTTTATGAGGGTTGGTTACCGAGTAGAACCTACAGCGGAAAGTCCATCTACCCATTCCCATTAACGCTTTTAATCGTACGTGGAACCTTACGGAATCTATTTCCGGTTTTTTTCAAAAAAATCTATCAGCATTTTTTAATTAAGTTCCTGCGCAAGAATCAAATCGATGCATTTCTCGCGAACTACGGGCCATTAGGGGCGAATATCTACGAGGCATGTATCGCTGCGAATATTCCATATTCGATTGTTTTTTTGGGATTTGATGCGAATGAGAAAAGGACGCTGATGCATTACCATGACTCTTACAAGGCCATGTTGCCGCGTGCTCAAGCGGTTATTGTGGTGGCCCAATCCATGCGTGAAAATTTGGAAGCCATCGCAGGACCCTTGAATAATCTACACTTCATTCCCTGTGGCGTGGATACATCGAAATTCAAACCCGCAGGTTCGAAATCAGAAACATTTACATTTATTTCCGTGGCACGCTTTGCGGAGAAAAAAGGGCCAATTCATAGCTTGAAAGCTTTTACAAAGGTGTTCCACCAAATCCCTAACGCCCGCTTGCAGATGGTGGGCGACGGACCTATGTGGGAGGAAGCAAAAGCTTATGTGGCTGCGAATAAATTGGACGAACACGTTCAATTTCTGGGTGCTAAATCACAGGACGATTACTTACCATTATTGCAGTCGGCACATGTATTCATCCAACATTCCATCATCACGAAAGCTGGAGATTCCGAAGGAACACCCGTCGCGATTTTAGAAGCAGCAGCCTGTGGCTTGCCGACGGTTTCTACCCGACATGCGGGAATCCCCGATGCGGTGATCGAGGGAGAAACGGGGATATTAACCGATGAACATGACATGGATGCCATGGCGGAAGCCTGTATTTACTTAGCTCAAAATCCATTGGAAGCTGAAAAAATGGGGATTGCTGCACGCCAGCATGTATCTGAAAATTACGATGTGGTGAAGCTCAGTCAAAAAATCAAAAGTATTTTAAAATAAGTGTATTTTTGTTCCTTATTCGAATAATGCATGGGAATCGTCATACGGCAAAGTCTTAAAGCCTCCATCGTCACCTACCTGGGGACGGCGATTGGGACGTTCAACGTCATATTCCTCTACAATCAGTTTTTAAATCAAGATGAAGTTGGCCTAATTGCTGGCGCCTTAGTCAGCATTCCGCTCATCTTTGCATCATTCACGCAACTGGGCATCCCGCAACTCGCTGTTCGGTTTTTCCCTCATTTCGATGATCAGGAAAACGGCCACAATGGTTTTTTTAGCTTCTTGTTATTAGCTCCTTTGTTTGGTTTAAGTCTATTTACCTTGGGCTACCTCGCCTTGCGGGAGACTTTTAATACAATCTATGCGGATACCTCGCCCTTGCTACCCAAATATTTCTATTACATCATTCCTTTGACAGCAAGTTTTCTTTACATGGCGATTTTAGAAGCGTATGCCCGGGTACATTTACGGATTGTTATCCCAGCCATTATTCGAGAAATATTGTTGCGATTGTCAAATTCAGCCTTGATTCTGGGATTTGGTTTAGGCTATTTGAATTTAGACCAATTGGTTCTAGGGATTACACTTTCCTATGTTTTTGCAGTCATTGGCTTGTTGATCTACATCAAGCAATTGAAGCGTTTTTACACGCGCCTTGATTTTTCATTTCTACGTAAACCCGTGTTTAACGAAATGTTGCAATACGGAGGTTGGGTGATATTGGCAGGGGCTAGTTTCACATTGATCCAACACGTCGAGAAACTCATGTTACCTGCCTATGCGGGTGGATTGGGAACTACGGCGGTTTTTGACATCAATTCCCGCATGGCTTTGATGATTGCCATTCCACGGAATGTGATTGCGGCGATAAGTACGCCTATTTTGGCTCAGGCTTGGAAACGAAATGATCATGCCCAAATCGCGGACATCTACAAAAAATCATCGGCCAACTTATTATTAGTGGGATGTTTTCTATTCCTAGGCATTTGGTGTAATCTGGATTTCATCTACCAAATCATCCCCAACCACGAGGCTTACGAGGCTGGCAAATGGGTGGTTTTGTTAGTGGGAATTTCAAAAGTCATCGACATGGGCACAGGCTTGAACTCCGAGATTTTAATCAATTCCAAATACTACCGCTACGACCTGATTTTTTACCTGATTTTGGCCATTGGAATTGTGGTGGGAAATTTGATTTTCATTCCGCTGTATTCCTATAACGGAGCGGCTTTAGCCTCGCTCATCGCGCTAGGTGGCTACAATGCCATCAAGTACTTTTTCCTCTGGAATAAGATGGGCATGCAGCCTTTTGACAAGAAAACGCTCGGAATTATTCTGTGCAGTTTGATCATCGCTTATGTCGTTTTGGCCATTCCGGTGTTTAGCGGTAATTGGTTTTTGAATGTGGGGCTACGTTCCACTGCGGTTACAGTGTTGTTCTTTTTGGCATGTTGGGCATTTAATTTATCCCCCGACATCCGCCAATTGATCGAAAATAAATTAAAGAAATGAAGTTGATGTCATTGGCGGGAGGTTTGCCGCATTATTACAATTTGGTATTGAATAAGCTCCAAAAGGAAATGGGCGTTGAGGTTTGTGTAGTCGTTCCATCGGCCAAAGGAGCAACCTTAGGGGCGGGCGTATTCGAGAGCAAAGATGGCATCGAGTTCAAGGTTTTTTACCAGGAAGAATATACGACCTATTATGGGAAGAAATTTTTCAAAGGGTTGAAGGAATTAATTCGGCAGGAAAAACCGGATGTATTGATGGTCAACTGGCCTTATCAAGCCGCTTTTGTCTTTTATCCCGCTTGGTATAATTTCTTGCGCCGAAACAAAGTCGCTTTGGTTTCCAAAGAAATTCCTTTCCAGGTCCCGCATTACGATCAGGCGATTTCCTATTATTTGAATGGTGGGGGCGTGACGGAAAACAATCAGGCGCACCAACAAAATAAATCGTTGTTGGCGCGAATCAAATTCATGATCGTTCGGGAAACCCGTAGACTGTTTAGCAATTTGGTGGATGCGCATATCAACTATTTGGATGAGGCGGTGGCGATGCATGCTTCCTATGGAGTTCCAGCAGAGAAGGTTTTTGTGACGGCTAATTCGCCGGATACGGATGTGATTTTCGAACACGTTGAAGCCTTGAAAGATGTCAAATCGAATCCCTTTCGTCTGTTGCACATCGGTCGGCTTGTCAAATGGAAGCATGTTGATATATTAATCAAGGCGGCCATTGCGCTACAAGCGAAATATCCACAGACAGAACTCAGCATCGTAGGTGACGGTCCTGAAATGGAGGCCCTGAAGGCGCAAGCGACAGGCTACGATTTTATAAAATTTCACGGAGGAATCTATGACATGCGTGAATTAGGACAAATCACCTGCGAGGCAGGCATTTATGTTTTGGCCGGCATGGGCGGTTTATCCATCAATGAGGCCATGTGTTTTGCTAAACCGGTTATTTGTTCGGTGGCGGATGGCACGGAAAAACGTTTGGTCCGCGAAGGCTACAATGGCCACTTTTTCGAATCCGGTTCCGTCGAAAGCCTGGTTTCGGTCATCGAAAAACTCTTCGCAAATCCCGATCAAATTGCAATCATGGGCAAGCGTTCCCAAGCAATTATTCAAAACGAAATCAATATCCATACGGTCTTAGGCAATTACATGGAGGCGTTTAGGTACGCGATTAACAGTCGTCAGTAGTCAGTCGCTAGTTATCAGTCCGATCATTTGTTTTATAACCCCAGGTTTTAACCTGGGGCTCTACAGTTTCAACCTGGGGAATGTCAGACTTTAGTCTGACGACCATCCTGCTTTTCAGCCTTCGGTGACCCCCAGGCTAAAGCCTAGGTCAGTCAATACAAACTTCTAAACTCTTCACTCTTAGTTCTTAACTCATTTCCCTATCTTTGTCCCTTATTATCCCCACAAAGATCCCCGAATGAAAGTAATTCAAGTCGTAGGCGCCCGTCCCAATTTCATGAAAGTAGCCCCGCTACATCGTGCCATTCAAAATCTTCCAAATTGGACTTCTAAAATTGTTCATACCGGACAGCATTTTGATGCCAAAATGAGCGACGTGTTCTTTACCCAACTGGAATTACCAAAACCCGATTTCTTTTTAGGCATCGGCGGAGGAACGCAATCCGAAGTAACAGCCAAAATCATGTTGGCCTTCGAACCCATTCTTCTCGAAGAAAAACCGGATTTAGTTATCGTTGTGGGTGATGTAACCTCCACCCTCGCTTGCACTTTGGTGGCCATTAAATTAGGCATCCCATTAGCGCACGTGGAAGCGGGTTTACGCTCCGGAGATCGCAATATGCCAGAGGAAATCAACCGAATTTTAACGGATTCTGTGGCGAATTATCTTTTCGTGACGGAGCAAAGCGGTATCGATCACTTGAAACGTGAAGGTGTTTCCGACGAGAAAGTTTTCTTCACGGGCAATGTGATGATCGACTCGTTAGTTCGCTACCAAGAAAAAGCAAAAAGCAGCACGATACTCGCCGACTTAGGACTAGCGACTAGCGACTATATTGTCATGACCATGCACCGCCCCGCAAACGTCGACACAGAACTGGGCCTAACCTCCATCTTACGATTAATCGAATTAAGCACCACACAGACCCAAGTCGTTTTCCCCATCCACCCACGCACACGTGCACACATGGAGAAATTTGGTTTACTGGATGCCATTGAAAATAACCCCAATTTAATCTTAACGGAACCTTTAGGCTATTTGGAATTCATCCAATTGATGAGCCACGCCCAAGCAATCTTGACCGATTCAGGCGGAATCCAAGAAGAAACGACCTACCTAGGCGTGCCTTGTTTGACCTTTAGAGATTCCACCGAAAGACCGATTACGGTGACGATGGGAACGAATCAGCT
>DKIP01000064.1:30655-33862 GCA_002454335.1 Cytophagaceae bacterium UBA6715
CTCAACATCGTCCTTCTCTCCTATCACAACCAAAATGGTGGTGCTGGGATTGCTTGTGGTCGATTGGCAGAAGCACTTAAAAAAGCAGGACATCAGGTAAACTACCTCGTCCAAGAAAAAACGGGAAACGACGGTTCAATCGAGTTAAACAATACTCCTTGGAAAAAAGCGTTGAGTTACATAAGATTTATCCTCGAACGACTCACATACCTTCCTTTTGAAAAAAACAAAGCCGACAGATTCCTTTTTAACCCCGGGCGATTTGGGCAAGATTTAAGCCAACATCCCTTAATCCAACAAGCCGATATCATTCATCTGCATTGGGTAAATTTTGGTATGTTGTCCATTCAGAATATCAAGCAATTATTGAACACAGGGAAACCGGTGTATTGGACCTTGCACGACATGTGGGCATTCACGGGAGGTTGTCACCATTGCGGGAACTGTATGAATTTCCAATCAGAATGCGGGAACTGCGAGACATTCATCAAGAATCCACATGTGAACGATTTGAGCCATCAAATTTGGAGGGATAAAATGCTAGCATTCCAACAACACAATCTGCACATCTTCACGTGCAGTGACTGGTTAAAGGAACGCGCCATGAAAAGTAGCATTTTGAAAAATCAGCCCATCCAAAGTATACCTAATGCCATCGATACGGAACTTTTCAAACCAAGCGAAAAGGAAAAAGCAAAGCATACGCTGGGATTAGACCCCAGCAAAAAACACGTCCTATTCGTTGCCATGCGTGTGAATGCTCCCAAAAAAGGATTTCACTATTTGGAAAATGCCTTGGCAGGTTTAGATAAATCAACAACAGAATTAATCGTGGTGGGAAATGCCCAGGACTTGCCCAAACTACCTTTAAGAACGCATAAATTAGGTCACATCAGTTCCCCGGAAACAATGATTCAAATCTACCAAGCGGCAGATGTGTTCGTCACCCCCTCTTTGGAAGAAAACCTACCCAATACAATTATGGAGGCAATGGCTTGCGGAACCCCATGCGTCGGCTTTAACATTGGTGGCATTCCCGAAATGATTGACCATAAGTTAAATGGCTATGTGGCCGAATATCAATCGACGGAAGATTTAACAGCGGGATTAATTTGGACCTTGGCAAACGCACCCGAACAAGCTGCCCGCCAAAAAGCAGAATCTTCCTACGCAGAAGCAATTATTGCAGCAAAACATGTAAAATCCTACACGCATGTCGGCTAAATTAAGCATCATCACGATCACCTATCAGGCGGAAAAATTTGTGGAGCGCACGATTCAAAGTGTTTTGTCCCAAGGAAATCGTGCTGAAATCGAATACATCATCATCGATGGAGCTTCCAAAGACGGCACGCTAGCCATTGTAGAAAAATACCGTGAAAACATCGATAAGCTGATTTCTGAGCCAGATAAAGGGATTTACGATGCGATGAATAAAGGGATCCAACTGGCAACGGGCGAATATCTGATTTTCATGAATGCAGGTGATTGCTTTGCATCAAACCATACGCTTGACTCCCTATTAGCAGCGATAAACAATCAACCTGACGTCATCGTGGGCGATGCATTATTCGTTGACTTAGCAGGTAAAGAACTTGGACTTCGCAGTGAGGTGACACCGCATCAAATCCCAGCCAATTTGTCTTGGAAATCGTTTCAATACGGTATGGTCATATGCCATCAATCCTTTATCGTAAAGCGTTCAATTGCTCCATTGTATGATTTAACTTACCGACTTAGTTCAGATATTGATTGGGAAATTCACTGTTTAAAACGAAGCAAAAAAACGATACAACTCGCTATCCCGATTTGTCGGTATTTAACCGGTGGGGCCTCCGTTCAAAACCTCAAACGCTCCTGGCAAGAGCGTTTCCAGGTCATGGAAAGGCATTTTGGCTTTTGGCATACGGTCTTCGCACATCTTAAAATAGTGATTAGAGGTTTATTTTTCGCACTCCAAAAAGGAGGAAAATATTGGTAATATGCTGTATATTTAACCCTTATGAGAATTACGCTTAGCCTTTTCACGCTTTTATTGTTTAGTCTCACGAGTTTTAGTCAAAAAATTCGTTTTGCATCTAGCATTGGAACAAGTCTGATCCATTGGCATGAAAAACAAACAACCGTTGATTTGGGGGCTCAAATCAGGTATCATAATCCGGGCAAAAAACATTTTTTTTACGTTAAACTAAAAACGTTGGGAAACGTGGAAGCTTCACCTGTGGATCGACAAACCTATACCTTTGTAGAGACACCGCTCATGCCAAACAACATGCCCTTATCTGCCACGGAACCATTATCTGCACTCTATCGAGGTGGGGAAGCTGAGGTAGGTTTTCAGTGGCTATTGAAATCCGGGTTTTCCCCCATTCTTGCGATTTATAGTAAATCACTAGCTCGCAAAATCACCTCAAATCAAACACAATACATAGAAGAGGAAAAATATGCATTACATGGAATTAGTGTAGGGCTGAATTATGAATGGAAATTTAAAGAGTCAACCATTAATTGGCAAGGACAGCTATTTGAGCCCTTTTATCGCGATGTCACATTATATGGAAGATACATCGGAATTCCATATTCATCCTTAACGACCGACAATTCGATCAACTACAAGAGTAAACTTGATATTCAATTCAAGAAATTTGGTATCGCGTTGAATTATGAAATTTTAAATTTTGGATCTGCGAAAAACCCAAATTCAAAATCAATCGAATCCTCACAAGCACAGCTATTCTCTACCTTATTTACCTATTACTTCTAAGCTATGCTCTTCAACCTAATCGTATCGGCCTGGCTTTTTTGTGTGCCTGATAGTTCGAAAACTTTGACGGAGGTAGAAGTACGTGTGCTAGAACAAAATAGGACCCGATTAGCTAGTCCAGATGCTTTTGGTTTACTGCAAGCCAAAGATATTCATGCCATCCAAAGTAACAGCTTTAGCAGTTCATTAAATGCACAAAGTGGCGTAAGACTAGAGGAAAGAAGTCCCGGTAGTTACCGCATTGCCATCCGAGGTAGTTCGTTACGCGCTCCATTTGGTGTTCGTAATGTCAAAGTTTATTGGAATCAAATCCCCTTCACAGATGCAGGGAATAACACCTATTTGGCGGTGTTAGAACCCGACATGATGGACCAAATCATCCTAACCAAAGGACCCAGCGGAGGATTGTACGGAGCAGGAACGGGAGGCAGCATTTTATTCAA
>DKIP01000092.1 GCA_002454335.1 Cytophagaceae bacterium UBA6715
TTCCTACCTTAATCCACTCTGCAAGCGTATAAATTTGCGCTTGGCCATCAAAGTTCAAAAACAATTGAAGAGACAAGGCAAAAGCCACCAATGGCGGAATGGTACCAATGATACCCGCAACAGATTTACTTAGTTTTGGGAATGCTAAACCATTTATGGCGAAGCCAAGAAACGGTAATAAGGGAATTAAATAGAATAATGACATAGGAATTCTGATGGATTGTGGCGCTTAATTAATGTTTGATTTTATTAAGTACACCAATATCAATACTTTGAATATTGCGGTAAATCATCACGATAATTGCGAGTCCCACAGCTACCTCTGCTGCCGCTACCGCCATAATGAAGAACACGAAAATCTGTCCAGCTGGATCAGCATAATACGACGAAAATGCAGCTAACAACAGGTTGACGGCATTTAACATAAGTTCGATGGCCATGAACACGATAATCGCATTGCGACGTGTCAAAACCCCTAAAATTCCGATACAAAAAAGTGCAGAACTAAATAAAATGTAGTGCGTGAGCGGAATCGTACGTAATACTTCTGGAATCGATTGCATAGTTATTAATTGGAATGCATTTATGCGAGGCAAAAATACGAATTAAACTGAATTTTTAAGCCCCTAGCGTTGAAAACCTTGTAATTTAATTTCGGTCAATTTTCGTTTCGTGTCCATCGGAAAATCTCCCTTCATCATCCAGTCATAATAGGAAGGATCAGATTTTAATACCTCTAAAATTGGCCGACCGATATGCTTTCCGAAGTTAAACACAGCAACTTGATCTTTGTTATAAACCATGCGATTTGCAAAATCAATCGAGTTAGATGCGCTCAGTTCATGTAACTTATTAACATCATTCTGGATAGGGAAATATTCTTTACCTTCTGCATCTTTCATCGCTGTCGCTGCATAGCGTTTTACTTGCGCATTTAACACCTCAAGGGTAGCTAATACATCGGCTTCCGCACCATGGGCTCCCACCAATTCCTTATCACAGTAAAAACGATAGGCTGCCGTTAAATTTCGAGGCTCCATCATGTGGAATATGCGTTGTGCATCTACCAATTTGCGGTTTTTCATATCGAAGTCAACTTCTGCACGCAAAAACTCTTCCACGAGCATCGGAACATCAAAGCGATTGGAATTAAACCCGGCCAAATCACAACCATCTAAAAATCCTGCTAACGATTTGGCTACTTGCTTAAAGTTGGGTTCATCCGCCACATCTGCATCATAAATGCCGTGAACCAATGATGCCTCCAAAGGAATAGGAATCCCTGGATTTACGCGACGTGTTTTGACTTCGACTGTGCCATCGATATTTGCTTTGGCAATAGAAATCTCGACAATCCGGTCTTTATTCACTTGAATGCCGGTAGTTTCTAAATCGAAAAATGCTAAGGGTTTTTTTAATTGTAATTGGTGCTCCATGGCCTATCAGAAATTAATAGGGACAAAGGTAGCTTATTATTACCTTTGTTCGATGAAATTTAAACCAAAAGCCATATTTTTTGATTGGGACCATACGCTTTGGGATCACGACCGAAATGCTTCCGAAGTTATCCAAGAATTATTCGGTGAATTTGCGCTTTTAGATTCCATTTCGCATAGTCAAGAGCTTATTTGGCAAGTATTCACGCGTATTAATGATGCATTGTGGGACGACTATCAGCATGGACATATCGATCAAAAAACCTTACGTGAGACTCGCTTTGAGCTTTTTTTTGAGGCACTAGGGATTCATGGCAATGCCACATTATTTTCAGATAGCTATCTCGAACGAACCCCGAGGAAAACGCATCTTATCCCTGACGCCTTTCAAGTTATAGAAGCTCTTGCCTCGAAATACCCAATTTATGTGTTGACTAATGGTTTCGACGACATTCAACATGTTAAAATTGCGGGGGTCGGTATGACGCATTTTTTTGAGCGCGTCATCACCTCTGAGCTGGCTGGTTGTAAAAAACCAGCTGCGGAGTTTTTTGAATTTGCTTTGAAACAGGCGAATTGCCTACCTTCTGAAGTGGTCATGATTGGTGATCACCCGATCATCGATATACAAGCGGCTGAGGCGATGGGAATTCCAGCCATTCATTTAAACTTTCGCGCAGAAGATGTTTCTACTAACATCCAAATAAGTCAATTAAAGGAATTACTTGATTTATTCGAATAAGGATAATTGATTATCATTCGATTTGCGATCAAAAATCTTTTTGTCACGAATGAATTTCTTGTTCTCTTCTAAAAAGGCTTGAAATTGTTCGATTTGGTCATATAAAGGGCTGAAATCGTATTGGTTTAAATAATACGTTTCTTTATATACTGCCTTAAAGTCGGTAATTACATAGTCTAGTTGTTCTATGCCTAATTTTTGTAATCCCAATAAATACAGGTTTTGGTGATTTTTAGCGAATCGACCGGGTTCGTAAAAGGAAGTACTTTTCAAATCAAAGGCTACTTGATCGCCTACGCCATCTACATAACCATAAATCAACGCGTTTTTGTAGCGTGATTCTACATAATACTGCGTTTTGTATTTTTCAGGAATCAATTGGCGAGCTTGGTCAATGATACCTTCAGCAAATAATTCTTCATCCTCGCCCAAAATAACGGCACGCTCAAAATCCATGCCTTTTTGCTGGGCTTTGGTCGTTGGCTTTTTTACCCGATTAATTCGTTCGATCATTTCGATTTCATCTACAATGACTTTGCCTGCAGCATCGCGGGATTGTTGGAGATAAAGTGAAAATGAATTCAGGAGGGTAGGGTATAAACGGTATTGCATGCGTCAGGTATTATCCGATTTGTAGGCGTGTAACAATTTCGCCTTCAATTAAATGTTTTTGGGTGAGTTCTTGTACATCTTCCATTTGTACATTGCCATAGAAAACACCTTCTGGGTAGACGACCATGCTTGGGCCTTTGCCACAAAAATCTAGGCATCCCGCGCGTTGGATGCGAATTTTGGCAGGGCTTCCCGCTTCCGCGTAGGCAGCCTTAAATGCCTCTACTAATTGCATGCCATGGCCAGAACCACAACATTTTTTGGGAGCATCTTTATCATTGGCACAAATGAAAACATGTTTTTCGAAATGCATCTTAAGCGGGATTTAGTTCAAGTACAATAGGACAGTGGTCTGAATGCATCGCATCAGGTAATATGTAGGCATTTGCAATACGCGGCTTTAATGCTTCGCTTGCCATGTGGTAATCGATACGCCATCCGAGGTTTTTGCCACGAGCTCCGGCTCGATAGCTCCACCAAGAATAAGCATGTGCTTGTTCTGGGTTAATATGGCGGAATGTATCAATGAACCCATCTTGAACAAACGACTCCATCCACTCGCGTTCTTCCGGCAAGAAACCCGAACTATTTGCATTTCCTTTCGGATTGTGAATATCAATCGCCCGGTGGCAGATGTTGTAATCCCCGGATATAATTAACTGTGGGATTTCTTTGCGCAAAGTTTGAACGTATTGTTGGAAATCAGCTAACCACTCCATTTTGAAAGCTTGGCGCTCATCGCCGCTTGACCCGGATGGCATGTACACGCTCATAACAGAAAATGTATCGAAATCCAATCGGATGACACGTCCCTCAAAATCGTATTTTTCGATGCCGCAACCGATTTCGACGTGCTTAGGCGTTAATTTTGAAAATATCGCTACACCAGAATAGCCTTTCTTTTGTGCCGAGTGCCAATGCACAGAATACCCCAATTGCTCTATTTCACTTGTATCTACTTGGTCAAACTCAGCCTTTAATTCTTGAATACATATAACATCAGCTTGCTGCCCGGCTAGCCACTGGGTAAATCCTTTTTGCATGGCGGCCCGAATTCCGTTGACATTATAACTGATGATTTTGATCATAGCTTAAAATACTTCTGTTTTGAAATAATGAATAATATGAGCTTTCAAGAGTAAATCTTGTTCTTTTAAGTTTAGCGAAGGAACCGGTGTTATTAATTTCCAATGTGGCCAGCCTGCCTCGTCAAGTCCCTCCAATTCGTAAAATCCACTAAAGCTTAACACTTTACAAGTGGCAATATGCATTAAGTCTTGTTTTTCTTCTTTGGTGAAAACTTTGTGACCTATCCCCAATTCCTGTACACCAATTAAAAATAAAATGGACTCGAGGTCCGTTGGACGTTTTTGGAATTGCTTTTCGAAAAAATCAAGTATATTTTCCCAAGCAGTTTGAACAACAGCTGGCTCGAATTCAATCATTTCCATTAAAGCTGTAGGTTTACTTTGAATTTGGCAGCCCCTAAAATGGCTTGCTGTCCAGCTGGGTTATTTCCAATTAATACCAAATCACCTGCAATCTCATCATTTGAGAAGGAAGTGATATTCACCCGACCAACCCCATTGGCGATACCTGCGGCATTGGGCCGAGTAGCCTCGTAGAAGTTGTTTTTATTCTGGTAATCTTGAATGTCTTTAATTAGGTTGCCAATGTTTGATGAAGATCCATCTCCAGGGATAAAATATGCGCCCACTCCCTTGAAATTCTTGATTTGTGTATAAACCGTCACAGAATCATTCAGACTTGTAGCGGTAATTTCTAAAATTTGTTCTCCACCTAACTGGGTGATATCTGCCTTGATTTTTGTTGTATTGATTATGGAGGCAGGCTGTTTGTCAAATTCGATTGAACCACTAAAATAGCCTGACTGTTTAGGCGTATCACTAAATGAGTGTTCGATGTTGATTAAAACGGCGAAAATAAATAGCCCTAAATATAAAAAGTTAATTGGATTTCGGGATAACGAAACCAATCCATTACTCAAAGGATTGGATAAAACAGAACGCCAAAACCGAAATTTGCCAGCAGTAGACTTGTTCATTTTTTCGAATTGGGTTGTTGATTTCGTAGAAGATTCAAATGTAAAATTAACATAAACAATTCATTACTACACAACATCTACCTAAATCAATTATTTAATGGTAAATGATTACATCATGCTTAATTCCATGTCGAGTTTTGTATTTTTGAAAACACTTAGGTCTAAAAAGTGTTTTATTCTTACATTTTATTGTCTAATTCATCCCGATGAAGTCTTTCTCAATTCCTAGTTTATTCAGTAGTTCTTTGATAGGAGCAATCAAGGAACAAAGGCGTCTACATGATAAATTGAAGAAAGACTATCGTCCATCTCATTTTAGTTTTGGGCCCGTCGAAGTGTATTTATCCCGCCATTTTGGCTTTTGTTATGGCGTAGAAAATGCAGTTGAAACAGCATATAAAATCATCGAGGAAAACCCAGAGAAAAAAATTTATTTACTCTCTGAAATGATACATAATCCAGCTGTTAATGCAGATTTGTTAGATCGTGGAGTTTCATTTATTCAAGATACCAAAGGAGGGCAAATTATTCCTTGGGATGACTTAAACTCTTCCGATATCGTCATCGTTCCGGCCTTTGGAACGACGTTGGAAATTCAAGCCAAATTAACCTCCATCGGTATTGATACTTATGCTTATGATACAACGTGTCCATTTGTTGAAAAAGTATGGAATCGAGCAAGTGCCATAGGCCAAAAATCATATTCCGTCATCGTACATGGGAAACCCAGTCATGAAGAAACAAAAGCGACCTTTTCCCATTCTCAGTCGGTAACTCCTACGTTGGTTATTAAAGATTTACAACAAGCGCAACAATTGGCTCATTACATTCGCAAAGAAAAGTCAGCTGAAGAATTTTATGATGAATTTGAAGGGCAATTTTCGAAAGGTTTTAATCCGGACACAGATCTAGAGCGTATTGGTGTGGTCAATCAAACGACAATGCTTGCGACAGATACGCAAGAAATTGTTGATTATCTTCGGGAGGAAATTATTCAGTTTTATCAATTGTCTGCTGATCAAGTAACGGAACATTTTGCCGATACACGCGATACACTCTGCTACGCGACGAATGATAATCAGAGCGCTACCTATGGCTTACTAAAAGAGGAGGCTGATTTTGCTATAGTAGCCGGAGGTTATAATTCTTCTAATACTGCTCATTTGGTGGATTTGTGTGCAGAAAAATTACCTACTTATTTTATCAAGTCGGCCGACAAATTAGTCAGTCCTACGGAAATATGGCATTATAATAACCGTCGGAAGGAAGAGGTTCGAACGCTAGATTACATCCCAACGAAGCAGCCGGTTAAGATTTTGTTGACTTGTGGCGCTTCTTGCCCAGACGCGGTCATGGAAGAAATTTTACGCAAACTTGTGGCATTTTTTCCGGGCGCAGCTGATACGGATGAGGTTATTCAGCAATGGATTACTGACCGCAATCAGTAGCTTGATAATATCTTGGTGACTGCCGGTAAATACCCCTCTCCAAACAAATTTACGTGCACCATCAGTGGGTATAAATTGTACAAGGGGATACGTTGATGAAAATCTTTTTCGATTGGGAAAGTCCGGTGATAGGCCTCGTAAAATTCGGTAGGAAACCCACCAAACATTGTTGTAAAAGCTAATTCCGCTTCACGAAGCCCAAAATAACAGCAAGGATCTACGAGTGTAATTTCCCCATTTTCATTGACCATGGCATTACCAGACCACAAATCCCCATGCAACAAGGCAGAAGATTCATTTGGGATTAATTGAGGTAATTTATCGTACAGTAGATTGAATTTTTCTTCCATCTCTGCTGAAATTTTACGGTGATAGATTGCCGCATCTACCTGTTTTTTAAGTCGATTTTGGATGAAGAATTTCACCCCATCCATTTGCCAAGTATTATCTTGTTTGGCAGCTCCTAAAAAATTATCATAGTCCAGTCCATGACCTTTACTCGCAGGTTGTTGATGCAAGTGAGCTAATTTATTTCCAAAGTCCGACCAGTAGTGGGTGGATTTTTCTGCCGATTGGATACAATCCAACATGAGGTATTCCTTCTCATCTAGGGTACCTACCCCTAACACATTGGGCACGTTGATCGCACCTGTTTTTTGAATGAGTTGAAGGTTCTTGGCTTCGGCTTCAAATAGTCCTTGATGCTCGCTCTTTGTCCATTTGATGAAATATTCGGAATCCCCCGTTTTGACGCGTACCGCCAGATTGAAATTCCCGCCATAAAAAAACTGAAGATCGTCAATGGCATTTCCAGGTCCTAAATGTTTTGTTAGGATGGCAGCTATGAATTGATATTGTTCTTGGGATTGTTGGGACATACGAATCAGCTAAAGCGCAAATTTATGAAAAGGGAAGGACTATTTTGCTTTTTTATAAATGGGTACCGTACTGCAGGGTTCCCCAAAAAAGATGCTCCTTACCATAGGGCGAAGTCGATTTGTAAGGCTAATATAGGCGTCTAGTGGAACGGCTTCTTTCGAACAACCTTTGATGACAATCTTGCCATCTTCAAATTCTGTCAAATCCATTTGTTGGATAACTTGATCAAATAAATGTTTTTCTAAATCTGCTAAGTTTCCATAAATTAATGTAGCAGCCTTTCCGCTTAATTGAGAGCCCACGAGCATGTATGCCCATGTAGGGATAATAGCATCAGTTGTGCAAGCGACGGCAACATGTTTACCTGTATACTTCGACCAATCGTGTTCTTGAATGAAGGTTCTGAAGTCCTTTTCGCGCAGAGCTAAGCCCATGTACAATTGGGGCGCTATGTCGAAAAATACCCGTTCACCTGTTGGTCGTAAGTTTTCCAAGTCGATTTGAATAAGCCCACTTTGTTTGACTTTGTTGACAATCTCTTCCATGCTTACAATGATTTAATTTTGGGTTTTGTGCCCATGAATTCTTTTAGATAGGCTGGCTCAGTAAGTACCAATGATGCAAATTTCTTTTCAGCAAAATCGCGCGCGGCGTCTGTTCCCATAAATTTGGCATGTGGGAAAGGATGCTCTTCCGAAAAGGAAATTAGTGGATTTTTGCAGGCATCTTTCCATTTTAATGCACCATTCCCAAAGGCAATGCTGGGTAGATTCAGCGATTCAAATGAAGTTGATTCCAAGACAATGGGATGAGTTTCCGTCTTGGGAGTTTTACTTTTTCCATCAAAAACGGCAGCATAAACTTCCATACGGCGGGCGTCCAGCATAGGCAATAACAGCGTGTTTTCAGGTAAACCTGTCCAAGCATTCGCCATAATCTGTAAGGTATTCATCGTAATCAAGGGAATATCTAAGCCAAAGCATAATCCTTTAGCGGTTGCCAAACCTATTCGTAATCCTGTGTAAGATCCAGGGCCATTTGAAACGGCAATGGCATCAAGTTGTTGCAAGGAAATGCCAGCCATGGAACAGCATGATTCAATTAAACGGGTTAGTTTTTTCCCATGTCCACCATCTTCCTGCGTTTCTTGGCTTGCCAATAATTCGCCTGATCGATGCAGGGCAACCGAACATAAGGGGGTGGAAGTTTCGATACTTAAAATCAAACTCATGGTTTCTCTCGTCTACTTAAAATAGATGCAAATTTAGTCGGTTTGCTAAATAAATCGACAGCAGCCAATATACTTGGATCTTTTCGCGTGGACCAAGTATTTAATCCTTTCTGCAAATAATAGTGCATAATGATTTCTTGTTCAAGCAGGGGGGTGATTTCCTGGGCATGAAGCTTGAGTTCACGCTCTAAATTTGTTTTCCAATGTCCGGATTGCCCTTGAAGTAATTGTTTGAGTTCTGAATATTCAGACTGTTCTCTTGTTGATTCGAGTAATTTTTTTACCTGATTTTCTACCGGAGTTTCATAAGAAAAATGTGCTTTTGTGAGCCAAGCATTGAATTGGCTGAGGATTTCAGTATTTACCGCGAAATTTTCTGCTTGGGGAATTGTACTGTGGGATCCATGATAATCACTAGCAAACCGGAAGAACATTTCTTTACTCAACAAGGCTTGGGCAAAAGTAGATAAGGTTTTTTTATCCGTTGGCTGATCGGGCAAGATACCTCCACCGTCTACGACTTTTCGCCCATTTTTTGTGTAAAAAACGTTAGCCACAGAATCCTGAAATGCTTTTGCTGTCCCATCTGCATTTTTGTTTTTATAGTCCAAGGCTTGAATGCAACGCCCGCTCGGGATATAATACTTGGCCGTGGTAATTTTCATTTTGGTTCGATACGGTAAGTCGCGTGTTACTTGGACGAGGCCTTTGCCAAAACTCTTTTGTCCCATAATCACGGCTCGGTCATAATCTTGCAATACGCCTGCAACAATTTCAGCTGCAGAGGCCGTTCGGTTGTTGATCAGTACAATGATGGGAGTCTCTGTATCTATGGCTTGATTGAGTGCTTGGTAACTTTTGTTCCATTCTTCTACCTTTCCACGCGTCTCTACAATCTTTGAACCTTTTGGAATAAATAAATTGCATACATCGATCGCCTGGGTCAAAAGCCCTCCCGGATTGTTCCTTAAATCCAAGATCAATTTTTGCATACCTTGTTTTTTCAACTCAAGCACGGCTGTTTTTACTTCCTTCGCTGCGGATACATTGAAGTCCTCGAGCAAGATATAGCCCACGCCTGGTCGAATGACGGATGCGTCTACAACGTTTTTAATTTGGACGGTTTCGCGTTTAATCGAGAAGGTTTTGGGGGTGCTTTTCCCCACTTGCAAGACTTCGATATTGACAATGGAGCCGGCGCTTCCTTTCATGAGTACCGCGGGGTCTGTTTCGGGTGTTTCCCCTAATTTCGTCCCATTAATGCTTATTATTTGATCTCCTATACCTAATCCAGCTTTGTTTGCCGGACTATTTTCTTCAATAAAACTGATGCGATGGCTTTGGTTGATATCGGATAGGATAATCCCAATTCCCTGGTATTTCCCCGTGGTCATCTGAAGAAATTCGTCAATCTCACTTTCTGGATAATAGACTGTATATGGATCAAAGCTTTTAAGAAGTGCTTCGATTGACGTTTCAATGGACTTTTTCGGGTCTACTTCATCAACATAATAGGCATTCAATTCCTTGAAGACAGTTGCGTAAATATCGAGGTTTTTAGCAATTTCAAAAAAACGATTCCCCGGATTGGTAAAGGCTAGGAATAAGCCCGAAACGAGGATTAACCCAAGGAAAGATTGCTTAAATGAATTTGGATTTATTCGCATGGCTGAGGCGTGCTGAGTTCTTTTAAAATACCAATGACTCTTTTTTCGATTTTCGCATAGGGTTCAATGACAGAACCAATATAGACAAAACCTAGGTAATCCGGTAATTTCTGGAATTCAGGTCCGATATAGTGGGGTTTATTCAACCGGTATGCCTCCCGAATTCGTCTCTTCAAAAGATTTCGATCTACCGCTTTTTTGAATTTACGCTTGGGAACTGAAATGATAATTTGGGGAGCTTGCAGATTTGCACCGGAATTGGTCTTGTACAAAACTCGAAAAGGATAGACAAAACGTTGCGTAACGCTTGTACTATCCTTTTGGAATAACGAATCGATTACCTTGATTTGAGTTAATCGTTCGGATTTAGGGAAACTGAAATTCATGGCATAATTACTTATAGGATAAGTAAATGGCCTCAATCAGCTTAAACTAAATTATGGCTTATTTACCTCTTTTTTCGTCAGAAACAGACAACTTATGGCGACCTTTCGCGCGACGTGCTGTTAATACACGACGACCGTTTGCAGTAGACATACGCTCACGGAATCCGTGCTTGTTCTTTCTTTTACGTACTGAGGGTTGGAATGTTCTTTTCATTGCTTTATTAATTAAAATCCGATTTAGAATCGAATTGGGTTTGCAAAGGTACGGAAAAATATATTTTTGTCAAGTCTTCGCGTAAAAAAATATTATAATGTTCGAATTAAGCTTTGGGAGGGATTTTTATATCTTTGGTTTTTAATCACATCAATTGAAAGTATCCATCATAACGGTATGTTACAATGCTGCGGCTACCCTCAAGCAAACGATTGAGAGTGTTCTTGCGCAAGATTATCCCAATATTGAATATTGGGTGATTGATGGTGGGTCTAAGGATGGAACCAAGGAGCTATTGGAGTCCTTTGGTCAGCGGATTAATTTTATTTCTGAATCAGATAAGGGAATTTACGATGCATTCAATAAAGGCTTGTCTCGCGTTTCTGGCGACGTAGTGGGCGTTATTGGGGCAGATGATTTCTATCCGAGCAAAGATGTAATTGGTCATGTTGTTCAGTCGTTTGAACAAAACCAAGTGGAGGCTGTCTATGGGGATTTGCAATTCATTGATCCTGTTAGCCTAAAAGTTGTCCGACAGTGGAAGGCTGGTGCCTACAAGAAATCGAGTTGGTTATGGGGTTGGATGCCACCGCATCCTTCCTTTTTTGTTAAACGTTCTGTTTACGAACAAATAGGTTATTACCAAACGCATTATACCTGTGCTGGTGATTATGAATGGATGCTTCGTGCACTTTATAAGCAGGGAATTTCAGTTATCTATTTACCCAAACTGCTTATGACAATGCGCACTGGAGGAACGAGCACAGCTTCTTGGAGGCATCGCTGGGTCGCGAATCAAGAAGATCGCAAAGCATGGCGAGAGAATGGCTTAAAGCCTTATTTCTTCACCGTTACTTTAAAACCTTTGCGAAAGATTTTCCAACTATTATCATAAAAAAAACCTCTTCGATTGCTCGGAGAGGTTTTTCTTTTGTGTTTGAAACCGAAGGTTAAACTTTGATTTCAACATCAACACCTGATGGTAATTCTAATTTCATCAAAGCATCTACAGTTTTTGCAGAAGAAGAGAAAATGTCAATTAGACGCTTGTACGTACATAATTGGAATTGCTCACGTGCTTTCTTGTTCACGTGTGGGGAACGCAAAACTGTGAATTTCTCAACTTTAGTTGGCAATGGAATTGGACCAGATACAACTGCTCCTGTAGCTTTAACCGCTTTAACGATTTTTTCAGCTGATTTGTCAACCAATGTATGGTCGAACGACTTCAACTTGATGCGAATTTTTTGATTCATCTTGTTTGGTTCATTAGGTGAATACATGTCGAAAGAACCATTGACTCCGCCATGTATGTAATTTTGGATTGCAAAACTACGGGATAATTATCTGATACACAAGTGAACACTAGAAATTTTGCCGGCGAATGGCTTCTTGCAATGCTTTTTCTAAGATTACTTGATTAGCCAGATAAGTCGTCAGGTTTCGTTTCTTCAACGCTTGAACGGCTTCGTTTCCATAAGTAATTTCGCCTATTTGATATGCCTGCATGGCAAATATTAAATAATAAACGGGTACGCCTTCATTCCATTGTAATGCTGCCAAAGCGGCATCATAACCCGCTTTTTCTTGCTTATTTTTGTTTAATAGTGGCAAAGCTTGTTGGAGTACATCCACCTGAAAAGGGTATTGCCTTAATGCACTTTGCGCCATTTGCAACGTAGTTAGGGTTTGTATGGGTTGTGGTTTAAGTAAACTTGTTTTCCAAAAGTCCAACATGCTTTTAAGTCCAGTTCCTGCGGCCGTGGTATCTTGTTTGATCAGTAAGTCTATTTTTTGCAGCGCCGTTAAAGGGCTGCCATGGTGATATGCTTGCCAAGCTTCCATTATATTGTGTTCAGGGAATGCTGCGGCTGTCATTGGGTTTTTCACCCATTGGTTTATTGGGTATTTGGGAGATTTGTTTTTGGCGTATAGCTGGTAATTATAAATATATGCCCATTGGCGCAAATCTAGGCCCGGGTTTTGTGTGGTTTCAGGCGCTGAAATTTGTAAGGATTTCTTTGATTTTAAGGCGATAGCCACCTTATTTGCGGCAACGGCTGGATCTGAATCATCTCCGTTTTCAATTAGCGTTTTCGCGCTGTAAAGTATATTCCCTTGACTAATGGTATTATTGGGGTGAAGATTGTAGGCTTTTTGGTAATAATAGTTGGCTGAATCTAGGCTATTTAAGGATTCAAATTGTTTAGCAAGCGATGTTAAGATTTCTAATGATTGAGGAAATTGTTGTTGGGCCCTTTGTAGCGTAAATAAGGCCTCGAAAGCGTGATCGTTATTGAGGTAAATATTGGCTAGCGCGAGATAAGCGCTTTCGCTCGCATGTTTTTGTAAGCTAGTGGCCAAATAGTAGGCCGCAGTTTCATGGTCATTTGCTTGTAATGCCAAAGCAGCTAAACTTAAATTACTCTTCGCATTCAATTTGCTATGGAGCATGGCTTGCTGGTAAGCAAATTCCGCCGATTTTCGGTTTTCCGCCTGAGAGGCCATATCCCCTCGCTCATTGTAAAATGCGGCTTGAAATTGGTGAATCACACTTGCGTTTTTGGCATATACCCAGGCGGTGCCCAAAATGAAAACGCCAAGGTACATGAGTCGTAAATCGACCTGAGGAGCTTTGTGAATGATTTTATATACAGGTAAGTGTTGTTGAATAGGTGTTTTAAAATTGCTGATAATGAATAATGGGAATAAGAACAGCATCACACTTTGACAAATGAGGGACCCATGAACAAATGCGTTTATGCCTGGGTCATTTCCGCTAATTTGGAAGTAGAGGAGTGTGCTGAGACTTAGCAGATTCATGCCCCAGCGTAACCAGGGATTCATCGAATCTGCTTGAAATGAATAAGCGACCCACGAAATTTGGATGAAAATTAATCCTGGTATTGCGAAGGTGATATCCCAGCCTAAGAACTCCTTTCCATAGGTTAGTATTAAATTTGACAAGGAAAAGCCAAATAGAATGAGCCAATTTCGCCTACTTTGTTGGTATTGATTGCTATCGCCGAGTTGGAACAGCAAGCGCGGAATCGCTGCTGAGAGTAAAATGGCGGTGGCTATCAAACTCAAGATTCCAAGGCCGTTTACTTGTTCGATGATGATTAGTCCGATTTCACGGATTGAATGGTGTGTGTTGGTTCCAATTACCAGTCCCGCCCAGAGGATAAACCCACCCACAAAGTAATTTCTAGGGATTTGAGCCCATTTTTTGAGGCCGACGAGGAAAAGTGTCATGGCAGTAAGCGCAAATCCGGCATATAGGTATAAGGGCCATATAAGCGGATTGCGGGCTCCCGATAAAAAGGATTGTCGGACAAAATAAATTATGCCTTCGAGTTGCGTCTTACCATTGTCATCGATTATGGCACGGTCGGGCATGATTTCACTGATGGCGTGCAATTCGATGGGAGAATTCGAGTAAAACAACCACAATGCGGTGCTTGTTAGGCAGAGTGTGCCAATAAAAGTGGAAAAGGCATATGGGGTTTTGGGCATTAAGTCATTCGTTTTTTCAAAAGCCAATTTCTGCATAAACTTTAATTCATTCAAAGAATTGGGCTGATTTTGTTAAAAAAAAGGAGAAAAATACAATCTGCATTTTTGTTTATTGGAATTTCCGAACTAATTTTGCAGTCCGAATGGATATCTCATTTTTATAAATTTAATTTTCAAATGGCAAACGCAGTTAATAAAGGGAGAGTTGCTCAAGTAATTGGGCCCGTAGTCGATGTGAGCTTCGAAGGAGAAGGATCTCATTTACCAGCGATTTTAAACGCTCTTTCTGTTACCAAATCAAATGGTCAGGAACTTATTTTAGAAGTTCAACAACATTTAGGAGAGGATCGTGTAAGAACGATTGCGATGGAAGGAACAGAAGGTCTTCAAAGAGGTCAAGAGGTTGTTGACAAAGGTACTCCGATGACCATGCCAACTGGTGAAGGTATCAAGGGTCGTTTGTTTAACGTAGTTGGGGATGCTATTGATGGTATTTCACAACCTAAATCTGACAAAGGTTTGCCGATTCACCGTGCAGCACCGAAGTTTGATGAGTTAGCAACAACGACGGAAGTTTTATTTACAGGAATTAAAGTAATTGACTTATTAGCCCCTTACGTTAAAGGGGGTAAAATTGGTTTGTTCGGTGGTGCCGGTGTAGGTAAAACCGTATTGATCATGGAGTTGATCAACAATATCGCGAAAGCTTACGAAGGTTTATCTGTATTTGCAGGTGTTGGTGAGCGTACGCGTGAAGGAAATGACTTGTTACGTGAGATGATTGAGTCTGGCGTAATTAAATATGGTGAAGAATTTAAGCATGCGATGGAAGCTGGGGAGTGGGATCTTACGAAAGTAGATCAAACGGAATTAGCGAAATCTCAAGCTACCTTGGTGTTCGGTCAAATGAACGAGCCTCCTGGAGCACGTGCTCGTGTTGCGTTGTCAGGTTTGACAGTAGCGGAACACTTCCGTGATGGTGATGGCGAAGGTCAAGGACGTGATATCTTGTTCTTTATCGATAACATCTTCCGTTTTACACAAGCGGGTTCTGAGGTATCTGCCCTATTAGGTCGTATGCCATCAGCGGTAGGTTACCAACCAACATTGGCAACGGAGATGGGAGCGATGCAAGAGCGTATTACTTCTACAAAGCGTGGTTCGATTACTTCGGTGCAAGCGGTTTATGTACCTGCCGATGACTTAACGGATCCGGCGCCAGCAACAACGTTTGCCCACTTAGATGCGACAACGGTATTGTCTCGTAAGATTGCTGAGTTAGGTATTTATCCTGCCGTGGATCCATTGGATTCATCATCTCGTATCTTGTCTGCAGAGGTATTAGGTGATTCTCACTACGATACAGCGCAACGTGTGAAAGAGATTTTACAACGTTACAAAGAATTACAAGATATCATTGCGATTTTAGGTCTGGATGAGTTATCAGAAGAAGATAAATTGGTTGTATCGCGCGCACGCCGTGTTCAACGTTTCTTATCTCAACCATTTTTCGTGGCTGAACAATTTACAGGCTTAAAAGGCGTTCTAGTAGATATCAACGATACGATCAAAGGATTCAACGCAATCATTGATGGTGAATATGACCACTTACCAGAGGCGGCTTTCAACTTAGTTGGAACCATCGAAGATGCAGTCGTTAAAGGAGAGAAATTACTAGCAGAAGCTGCTAAATAAGAAATACTATGTTTGTAGAAATTATTACACCCGATCGTAAAGTGTTCTCTGGAGAAGCCTCTGTGGTTACTTTACCTGGCGTGGATGGTTCTTTTCAGATTTTGAATGATCACGCGGCCATCGTTAGTACCTTGGAAAAGGGAACATTGTCTGCTGATAAGGAGGTCTTTCAAATTGAAGGAGGAGTCGTAGAAGTGTTAAACAATAAGGTGTTAATTCTTGCCGAAGGCGTCAACTAATTCTATGAAAAAGCTCGTTTTTTTATTGCTAAGCGTAATTTTGTTGAGTTCTTGCTCAGAAAAGACGCAATTGACAGGTTCTTTGATGACATTGATTAAAGAAAACCAATTGCCCTTAGATAAGATTCAGTTTTACAATGATAATGCGTTGTTTTTAGAAAGAGAATTGAATGCTTCAGATGCAAATGTGAAATCGGGAAAGATTACCATAGTTAATGGTAAGTCCATTAACCGTGTAAGCCTGGAACAAGAAACGCCCGGTGTTTTGGTGAAAGAAACCAAAGATCAGCTGTTAATCTCCTTTGAGGCTGGTGCTGGCGAAGAAAAAAGTTTACACTTTGCTCCTGTGTTGGGAGAGCGTGGCGAATACTATTACCAATTGGTAGATGAGTCAGGAAGTCCAACTTTCTCTCGTTTAATGTATGATGGCAATAAATATTTGCTTTACAACAAAAAGAAAGTTCGTTTATTGATTATGAAATCATCCTTTTCTGGCTTGAAAGTTAGCAGCAAGCGGATGCGCGGAAATCGAATTAAATAATTAGTCTTTTAGAGAAATTTGAAAATAGGATGCTTGCATCCTATTTTTTTTTGTTTCAAATTTACAAAGGTATGCCTGCATACTTTAAGCCCTATGAAAGCAGAAAAAACAGTTGACTTCCAGATTAAATCCAGTTGGTATGCGATTAGTCGCATGTACAACACCTATTCCGCTCAATTTGATATGACGATGGCCATTGGTTATGTGTTGTTACATATCGATAAGGAAGGTACTTCCGCGACCAAAATTGCGCCCGCTTTAGGCTTAGAATCGAGGAGTCTGACGCGTATGTTGAAGACGCTCGAGGATAAGAAATGGATTCGTCGGGAAGCAAATTTTGCAGACAAACGCGTAGTTAAGATTTTCCTTACCGACTTAGGTAAACATAAGCGAGATCAGGCGCGCCAAGGGGTATTGATTTTCAACGAGTTAATTTATCAGCGTATAGGTGAGGATAAGCTTTCTTCGTTTTTTGAGGTCATCGGGTCGATTAACAAAATATTAGACGAGGAGTCTGATACGATATTTGAATCAGTTTCAAACAAACTAAAGCAATAGCCATGAGTAGTTCAAATGCATTTAAAGGGGGGGAGTTTTTGATTCGCCCGTTGTTGCCATCTGAAATTTTTATTCCAGAGGATTTTACAGAAGAGCAACGCATGATTAGTCAAACCTGTTTGGATTTTATTCGAACGGAAGTAAATCCCATTTTGGATGAGATTGATTTCGCGAAGGATTCCTCTGTAATGGTAGGCCTTTTGGATAAAGCTGGCGAATTAGGATTACTTGGTACGTCTGTGCCAGAGGAATATGGGGGTTTTGGGATGGATTTTAATACTTCGATGTTGGTTGCGGAAGCTTGCGGAGGCGGCCATTCGTTCGCTGTTGCCCTATCGGCGCATACGGGCATTGGTACATTACCCATCGTCTACTATGGTACGGAGGAGCAAAAGCAAGCTTATTTACCAAAACTTGCTTCGGGTGAATGGAAGGCCGCATATTGTTTGACCGAACCTGATTCGGGATCGGATGCGAATGCCGCAAAAACAAAAGCTAAATTAAATGAAGCGGGCACGCATTATGTCTTGAATGGACAAAAAATGTGGATTACGAATGGTGGCTTCGCAGATTTGTTCATCGTATTTGCCAAAATTGATGACGATAGAAACTTAACAGCTTTCCTTGTTGAGAAGTCCTTTCCCGGGATCTCGATGAATGAAGAAGAGCATAAAATGGGAATCAAGGGAAGTTCTACCCGTCAAATTTTCTTTACAGACTGTGAAGTTCCTGTTCAGAATTTATTATTTAAACGCGAAGGGGGGTTTAAGATTGCTGTTAATATTCTAAATATTGGTCGGATAAAATTGGCTGCAGCAGTAATAGGTGGCGCGAAAGGGATTATTAATTTAGCGACCAATTATTCGAAAGAACGTAAACAGTTTGGTAAGTCAATCCATGATTTTGGTGCAATTCAGGCAAAGCTTGCAAATATGATTGTTCGGACTTTTGCATCGGAGTCAGCATGTTACCGCGCCGGTCAAAATATCGATGAATCTATTGCGAGTTTGAAGGCATCAGGTATGACTGACGCGGAGTCCAAGTTGAAGGGAGTAGAACAATTTGCAATAGAATGTGCCATTTTAAAAGTGCATGGTTCTGAGGTATTGGATTTTGTGGTTGATGAAGGGGTACAGATTTATGGTGGGATGGGATTTTCTGCGGAGGCTCCGATGGAACGGTCATATCGCGATTCACGCATTAATCGAATCTTTGAAGGGACAAATGAAATCAATCGTCTCTTGGCTGTGGGCACTGTGTTAAAACGTGCCATGAAAGGAGAAATTGATTTAATGCCAGCAGCGATGGCTGTGGGAAAGGAAATTCTGGGAGTGCCGGATTTTTCAACCGATGTGCCTGAAGGAGTGTTTGGAAAAGAATACAAAGTGATTGCCAATGCGAAGAAGGCAATTTTAATGACGGCGGGTGCGGCTATTCAGAAGTATACGACAGAAATTGAGCACCAACAAGAAATTCTGATGGGGATTTCGGATATGATGATTGAGGTGTATGTTGCAGAATCTGCCTTATGCCGTGTGGATAAATTGATTCAGCGGGATGGAGAAGAAAAGCATCAAATTTCGCGGGAATGCGCTTTGGTTTATTTACATGATGCCATGGACAAGATAGCAAATGCAGGGAAGGAGGTCATTATGGGTTTTGCAAAAGGGGATGAATTGAATGTTTTGTTATTGGGCTTAAAGCGATTTACAAAAATTGATCCAAAGAATTTAATTGAGGCGCGCCGTCAAATAGCGCAAGCCATTATTTTAAAAAATGGGTATATTTTTTAAATTTTTCTTTATTCAGGACAAAATATCTATTTTTGATTTTTACTTTTGTCAAAATACATATTAACCATATTCCTTTAATTATACGTTTATGAAAAAATTAATTTGGGTACTGGCGATGTTGCCATTTTTGTTCACCTCTTGTGCAAGCAAAAAAAAGATGACAGAATTGCAATCGCGTTTAACGGAATTGCAAGCAAGTAGTGATCAAGCTGTTGCGCGTGCGAAATCTGATTTAGCTGATTGTCAATCCTTGACAGCCAGTTTACAAGGTGAAGTTAAGAAGCGTGATGCAGATTTGGAGGCTAAAAATGGTCAATTAAAATCTTTGCAAGAGCAGTTGGATTACATGAAGAAAACGAATACGAACTTGTTAGATCGTTTGTCTGACTTATCCGTTATTAATAAATCAGGTGCTGAAAGTATTCGTAAATCATTGGATGCTTTGAATGAGCAAGGAAAATACATCAAAGATTTGAACTCATCGATCCAAAAGAAAGATTC
>DKIP01000004.1:0-893 GCA_002454335.1 Cytophagaceae bacterium UBA6715
TTTGAATTCGTCGACTTCATCACCTTGGATGACGGGGAAACACCGCTGATGAATTTGTTGGAACATTTGCGGGGCGATCGAGTATTAAGCGATTTGAAACGCACATTTTGTTGCATCGATGGAACGGTCAGCTACTTAAATGGTTCCCAAGATTCTGACGCCAAACAGAAAGATGTGGGCGTCCCGGATTATTCGGATTTGCCTTTGGACAAGTATTTATCAGTCATCGAAATCGCAAATCCGATGCATCGCCTCTGGAGTGATGGTCGGTGGAATAAGTTGACACTGGCCCATGGTTGTTATTGGGGCAAATGTACCTTCTGCGACATTTCTTTGGACTACATCAAAAACTATGAATCCACGACGGCACCTATGTTGGTCGACCGCATGGAGGCGATGATTGCCCAAACAGGCAATAATGGCTTCCATTTTGTGGACGAAGCCGCGCCACCGGCTTTGATGCGCGATGTCGCATTGGAAATTATCCGCAGGGATTTGACGGTGGTTTGGTGGACCAATATTCGATTTGAGAAAAGTTTCACGAAGGATTTATGCCAATTATTGGTGCGCTCCGGTTGCATTGCCGTTTCGGGTGGACTGGAAGTAGCATCGGATCGATTATTGAACCTAATTGACAAAGGGGTTAAGGTGGCGCAGGTTGCTCAAGTCGCTGATCATTTTACGCAGGCGGGTATTTTGGTCCATGCCTATTTGATGTATGGATTCCCCACGCAGACCGCACAAGAGACGGTGGATTCCTTGGAGGTTGTACGCCAACTCGTCGAAAATGGGGTAATGCACTCCGGTTTTTGGCATCAATTTGCATTGACGGCGCATAGTCCGGTGGGCTTGAATCCGGATGCGTATCACATAAAAATATTGAATCCGGAACC
>DKIP01000004.1:994-4444 GCA_002454335.1 Cytophagaceae bacterium UBA6715
ATGCCTTTGCAGGAGTGGTTTGATTTCAAAATTCCGCGGACGCAGATTCCCAAAAATTACATCGCGCGCATTTTAGCTTCTCCGGACGAAAAAATTCCCAAAGCGAATGCCAAAATTTGTTGGCTCGGACCTGCCCCTACGTTAGGCCAAATTTCGCGCGGCAAATACGCTTTCCACCTGAGTACGGGTCGGGAGGAAGTAGAATTACTAGTTTCGGAGAAACTCGCTGTTTGGCTCGTGGAAGTCCTGGCATCTATCTCCTTAGGTCCATCGAAAACTTGGACCTTTGAGGAATTCCAAAAAGCATTTAGCCAAGCGGGACTCAGGGATTTCATACAATTTTGGCAAGGGGAAGTCGGGGAAGAATTGCGGGAAATGGGCTTGTTGGTGGTCTAAGGAAATTATCAGTTTCTGAATCAAATTTACTTTCTAGATCGCGTACCTTTGGCAATCCTCCAACCAGGTTTGCCAAAGGTAAGGGGGTAGTAGGGCAAAAAAAAGACCACATTCGTGGCCTTCTGGATATAAAGAGTAGATTCTTTATTTATAGAACTAGGGTAAGCTTTACTTTTTTGCTACTAGCTTTTACATAGGTTGCTGTAGTTTCGAGCGACAAACTCGTCGCCGTGGGTGCGGAAAGAACCGTAAATTCGAGTACCCCGTTGGTTCCGGACGGTGCTCCTTCTGCACTGGTTAATCCAGATAGGGTTAATTTCTTCGCGTCACTCGACAAGCTATACGTCCCCGTGAATTTCTTGCCGTCGAATTCCGTCAAACTTGCCGAGGTACTGCTCGTTAAATCCAATCGAAATTGACTATAACCCGCTACTAAATTAGCCGATGAGGATTTGTCGAACTGCGTCGTTCCGTCCCATTGGACCACACCTGCCGACCACACTTTTTTCACTAATTCAGCGGCAGTGGGCGTAGGAGCAACGGGTGTGGGTGCAGGATCCTCAGATTTACTACAAGAAAATACGATAAAAGCGAGTACTAAAAGGACTAGATTTTTCATAGATATAATAAATATGAAATCAATGATACGACAATCTTATCATGCCCCAAAAGATTTCTTATTAAACGGCAGTATTCTTCACAAGAATAGCTGACAAAAAAATGTAATTTGGCAAACAGAAAATCGCATCCCATGAAAAAATTGCTAATTGTTTTATTGATCGTACTTCCGGGATTGGTGCATGCCCAAGATTCCACTTATGTTCGAATTGAATTGAAACAAGGTTCTCCTGTAGAGGGGGTTCTAAAACACCAAAATGACAAGAGCATCAGCGTTGAGCTACCCGGGACGGGACTTTTGACGATTCCGTGGGAAAGTGTGCAGTCGGTAAATCGACTCGATAAAGCGGAACAAAATCGGTGGTCGAATCCGCACCCCAACCGCTATTTCTTTGGGCCCTCAGCGATTCCGCTGAAAAAAGGGGATAAATATTACCAAAACGCATATTTCTTATTGAATTCGATCCAAATAGGTCTGAATGATCACCTCTCTGTGGGAGGAGGGGTATTGGTACCCTTTGCCCTATTTTTAACACCAAAAATTGGTTATCGCGTTGCCCCTAAATTACATCTGGGCGGGGGCGTACTATTTGCGACATCCTTGATACGCGATTTGAATTTTGGTGTGGGCGCCTTATATGGTTCGATAACTTATGGAACGCATGAACACAATCTAACGGTGAATTTGGGTTTGGGGGCTGTGAAGGAAAATACAGGATTGGGGAGTTCAGATTACACCTGGAAATTTGCCAATAAACCGATGTTGACGCTTTCCGGGATGACGCGTATATCGAAGCGCGTGATGTTGATGTCGGAGAATTGGATCTTCAATGTCACCTCGGTCAATTACGATAATGATACCGGCCAATTTGTCAATCGGGTGTCCAATTACGAGGGTATCTTTTCGGCAGGTGTTCGGATCTTGGGTAGAAAAACGGCCTTTGATGTGGGATTTTTGACCCCTACGGGTGCTCAGGCGGCGATACCTTATTTGGCTTATAACATGCGTTTTTAATTATGGCCTCGCTTAGCTTTGGCAAACCTTAAAGGATTGCCAAAGCTACGGGAAAATGGAGACATCTAGGTAAGTAAATAACCAGGTTGTTGATAATTAGAATCAGTTTATCAGAAATTAATTCGCTGCCTAAGTTGTACCTTTGGCAATCCTCCAACCAGGTTTGCCAAAGGTAAGTGGGGGGGGGGAAATCCAACTAATTTCCCGTTCTTGTGAGTCTAAACCCCAACAACATGGCAAAAGGAATGAATTCCAAGAAGGCGGAGAAAAAGGAACCCGCAAAGACTCCGAAGGAGAAGAAATTAGAAAAGAAAGACAAGAAACCAGGCTATCAATAGATTCCTGGTTTTTTCAAGATTCATTGATTAGACAAATTAATTTTTTTGTAGACAAGCAGCACTTTTGTGGGACAATTTTCGTTAACAAAGAAACAAACCAAAAAAGCCATGAAACGTATACAAACAGCCACCTACTTCTTAGTACTTGCTTCCCTTCTTTTTGCATGCCAACAAGACGATGTTGCATCCGGAACAGGAAAATTAGCTTTGAGCGTTACGGACTCCCCGATAGATGCAAGCAATGTCAAAGCCGTTTATGTCACATTTACGGGTTTAGAATATCAAAACAGTGGTGGGAATTGGACCACAGCAACGGAATTTACGAAAGCCCAAGTCATTAACTTACTTGATTTGCAAAATGGCAAAACATCATTACTAGGTGAATTTAATCTGAATTCGGGCGAATACACTGGTTTGCGATTTAAACTGGATGCACCCAGTAGGGGAGCAAACACTCCGAGCAATCCCGGCTGCTACGTAGAATTAACGAGTGGCGAAAAAAAACCATTATTTGTACCAAGCGGTTCACAATCGGGCTATAAAGCCAATGGAAATTTCACTGTACCGATCAACGGAACTGTGGCAGTTACTGCTGATTTTGACCTTCGAAAATCCGTGGTTTTGACAGGCTCTGGAAGCACCTATATTTTAAATCCAACCCTAAAAATCATCGTTAATAATCAAGCTGGAGAGATTAAAGGGACCATTTCAAACCTTGTGAGTACGAGCAAATACATTATCTACGTGTATGAAAAAGATCAATATAAGGCCAATGAAAGTAATGAACCTTCAGGTGAAAACGTTATGTTTCCGAATGCTATTACAAGTACAAAATTAGATAGCAATGGTAATTATCAATTCTCATTTCTAGCGGCAGGAAGCTATGATTTAATCCTCGTTTCTGAATCTAGCGTAGGAATAAGCACGGTAGAGAAGACAATCGCTGGCGTTATTGTTGAAAGCAAGAAATCAACGCTCGTGAACAGTAGCCTTTAACAAGTACCTAATCGAAAGCAGGTTTTCATCGACTACCTGCTTTCTTTTTATTTGTTGGTTTACACAAAAAACCATTGTCGAATTTCA